>PLXP01000124.1:1469-9647 GCA_003151435.1 Acidobacteriaceae bacterium | reverse complement strand
GTGAAAGCTGATGGCGGTGACGTCGAAGAAGGCTTCATCCTGGGCGCGGCGATTGAGCGTCTCAATGTCGCACAGTGTATGCGAGAACCGGTATCCGGGGACGCGCACCTTGTTCGTGGCGAGACCATAAAACATGAAGGCGTCGTCGGAGTCCGGACTGTGAGCAATGGAGATGTCGCGGATGGCCGCAGGAACTGCTGGTTCAGATTGTTGGATGGTCACGGAGAGCAGTGGTCCTTTCAACGGAAAACTAGTTGGTTAGATGCGACGGGGTAGTCCGGCGAAGCAAGCGCTGCCAACCGGTGGCAAGCGCGGCGGCAGCGACAACTTTAAGGGCGTCGCCGGGCAGAAACGGAACAATCGACTGCGTCAGCACCATCTGCGCCGATCCATGCGTAAGCACGGCCAGCCAGGCCGCGCCGCCCGCCAGAATCATCAGGTCGCCGGCGGCAGCGCCGACAACTGCTGCAGAGAAGCCGCGCTGCGACCGCCGCCACAGGAACGAAATGAGCATGGCCGCCGCCGGATACGCGAGCAGGTAGCCGCCGGTGGGGCCAAAAAGATGAGCCAGTCCGGGCGCGAGCACTGGGCCAGGTGAGAAGACCGGTAGTCCCATCGCGCCTTCGGCCAGGTAGGCAGCCAGGCTGGCGCCCGCCAGTCTCGGCGAAAGCAGCAAGCCCAGCAACAGCACCGCGAATGGCTGCAGCGTCAGCGGAACGGGCGTGAAGTAGAGAGGCAGCGCCACATGAGCGCACACGGCCACAAAGGCGCTCGCCGCCAGCACGATGCCCGCGTTGCGCAAACCTGTGGCCGGCGCTGCGTCAGCAATCGCGGCTGGGGCCAACTGCACTCGGGTCTCATTGCTCATCGTGTCTCCTCTGTCTCAACATCGGTTTCTTCAGTCTTGCCGGGTGCGGATTCCGCGCTGTTGGGGCCCTTCCGTTTGCGCTCAGTATGTGCGCGCCAGATGTGATGAGCCACGCCCCCGGACGCGATCAACAGCGCCCCGACCGAGACGAGAAGGACAATCATTAGCCAGCGCATTGGGCATAGAACCGGTTCTCCAATTCATGCGGCCCGGCTGCCTCACACGAAGGTGGCTTTCCAACTCGCCCCATGAACGACAGTCCGTCCGCAGGGCTCCCCTTGTCTATAAAAGCCGTTCGAGAGCAGTGGTTTCGGGCAGCAGCAATCAGGAAACCGCTGATGCCAAGAATATCAGAAGGGGTCCGGGTCGATAGAGACTGCCTCCGGAGGCGCCCACAGTACCAACGGGGATTACTCGGTCAGGGCCTTTGCAGACTGGCGCGCATCCATTCGAGATAGCTCGCACTTCCCGACTCCACCCGCAACACCAGGAACTCCGGCGTCTGATAGCTATGCAACTCATGCAGCCTGGCTTCCAACGCAGCCAACTGCCCTTCTTCCGTTTTGAGCAGCAGCATGGTCTCCCTGGCCGACTCCACCGCCCCCTCCCAGTGGTAGATCGACTCCACGGCGGGGATGAGCGTGGCGCAAGCGGCCAGCCGCTCCTCCACCAGCGTGCGGCCCAGGTGGCGGGCCTCCTCGGGGTTGGCTGCTGTGGTCAGAACAATGCGGGCGGACGGGCTGGCTTCGGGCATGGGCACCTCACGGCCAGTGTACGAGAGGGCTCAGAACTTGCCGAGCCGACCCAAGTGTTGCAGTATGGACGTTGCGGCCAGCGACACCGGTTCGCGTGGAGACAGACGATGAGCACAGCGATCAAGTTTGGCACCTCCGGCTGGAGAGCCATTGTGGCAGACGAATTTACGGTGGCCAACATCCGGCTGGCCGTGGCGGGCATTGCCGCCTATGTCAAGACCCAACCGCAGCCGCACCGCGTTCTGGTGGGCCGCGATCCGCGGTTTCTGGGCGAGGCTTTTGTGGCCGAGGCGGCTCGCGTCCTCGCGGGGGCCGGAGTAACGCCCATTATTATTCCCGACGCCGCGCCGACGCCCGCCATTGCCTACGCCGTGCGCACGTTCAAAACCTCGGGCGCCATCAACTTCACCGCCTCGCATAATCCGCCGGAGTACAACGGCATCAAGTTCTCCACCCACGACGGTGCCCCCGCGCTGCCCGAGGTGACCAAACAGATTGAGGCTGCCATTGCGGCGAATAGCGGCGATATTCCTAACGCGAATCCCCCCGAAGGGGGCTTTGAGACGGTCGACGTGAAGCCCGCCTTCCTCAGCCGCCTCGCTGAACTGGTTGACCTCAAAGCCATCGCCAAGTCGGGTATCAAGGTTGTGTACGATCCGTTCTGGGGCGCTGGACGAGGCTATAGCTGCCACATCCTGCGTCAGGCCGGCGTGACCGTCGAGACGGTTCACGACTACCGCGATGTGCTCTTCGGCGGCCATGCTCCCGAACCCGACGACCACCTGCTGGGCGAGTGCAAAGAGAAGATGAAGCAGATTGGCGCGCAGATCGGCATTGCCACCGACGGCGATGCGGACCGCTTCGGCATTGTGGATGAAGACGGCACCTTCATCCAGCCCAACTACATCGTTGCGCTGCTGTTCGACTACCTGGTGGAGACGCGCGGCTGGAAGAACGGTGTGGCCAAGAGCGTGGCGACCACCAACCTGGTCAACGCGCTGGCTGAATACCACAAGGTTCCTCTGTATGAAACGCCGGTGGGCTTTAAATACATTGGCGAACTCATCATCGCGGACAAGATCGCCATCGGCGGCGAGGAGTCGGCCGGACTCACCATTCGCGGCCACGTTCCGGAGAAGGACGGCATCATCGCCGGCCTGCTGGTGGCGGAGATGGTGGCCGTCCGCGGCAAGAGCCTGGGAGTGCAATTGCGGGAATTGTTTGCCAAGGTTGGTTCCTTCTATCCAGTTCGTGAGAACTTCCGCTTGACCCCGGAGCTGAAAGCCGCGTTCACTGAGAAGTTGAAGGCCGATCCGACCGAGCTCAGCGGCCGCAAGGTCACCAGCGTGGTGCGCACCGACGGGCTCAAGCTGATTCTGGAAGACGGCTCGTGGGTTTGCTACCGGCTGTCGGGCACCGAGCCGGTGGTGCGGGCCTACACTGAAGCTCGCAGCGAGAAAGACATGGAGTCGCTGAAGACCGCAGCCGAGAAGTTTGTGATGTCCTAAAGCCAATCCGGTAGCTGATTGAGGTTCAATGCAGGACGGGATGATTCAGAACGAAAGCAACGCGAGCCATGGAGCGGGCGCGGAGGCGGGCGTGCCGAGCGCCCCCATTCCCAGGCGAGCCCTGGATTGGTCGCTTCGCATCTGGCGTCCTGCAGGCACCATCGTGGCCGTGGGGCTGGCCTTGATGCTAGGCTGGCACGTGGTGAACGGCAAGCATGGCCTGTCGGTCTGGCAGCAGAAGCGCGTTGAAGACCGCCAGTTGCGCAAGGAAATCACAGACCTGGAGCAGGAAAACGCCCGATTGCGCGCGCGCGTGGAGAAGCTCAAGACCGACCCCGATGCCATTGAGCATGAAGCGCGCGAGAAGCTCCACTATGCCAAGCCGGGAGAGGTCATCTACGCCCTGCCGCCCGACCCGCCTGCGCAATCGCAGCCGGCCGGGGCCGGCAAATAGGCGAGACCTCCGACGCCGCTCTGTACACGGTGAAACACGCCGGACGCCAAGTCGCTCCTGAAGCAGGTGACACGGCAGGCCAACCGGCTCAATAATCCCCTTTTCAAAAATCCACGTGTGCCCTCACCGAGCCCACCCAGACCGGACCGCGGTCGCGGTTGTAGCCGGGATTGTTGAAGTGCTGCACATCGACGGAGTAGAACAGCCCCTTCCACGCGTGCCAGTTGTAGTAGCTTTCCACCACGTTTTCGCGGCCGTAGTTGAGATTGCCGTCGCCCAGCAGGAACCCTAGTCCGCCATAGCGCAGGTAGTTCTGGTGATCGCGCTTGATGGCATTGGATACAAAGGCCACGCCGATTCTGTCGTTCGGCCGATGCCAGCGGCGTCCAAGATAATCGCCGCCCAGTTCCACCGTCTGATCCACCTCAGTGTAGGCAAAGGACTCGTGCTGGCCTTCGTTCCAACCGAAACGGCCAAAGACGCGGAGATTGTCGGTCAATTGCTGTTCGGTGTTGTACCCAAAGCCGTACTTGAGCGCGCTGAAGTGCTCGTGGAAAACGATTGTGGGCGTCTTGTCCGTTCCGGCCAGGAATGCGTCGACAGCCTCACGGTACGACCCCATATGGGCGCGATTTGCGTAGAACAGGATGCGCTGCTCACCTTTGCGATTGGCAACAAAACTATGGCGTAGTTCAAACTCGCCGTTTTGGCCGTGGGCGCGGCTGAACGCCCAATCCAAGTCAATGCCATTGGCGACAATCGGCATGGCGAACATGCCGTAACGGATGCTCCACAGGCGGTCGTCGTACTCGGCCATGCCGCCCACGGTGTAGCCGCGGGTGTCGGCGGCGTAGTCAAACGCCCCGTTGTTGTCCACTGTCCAGTTCATGAACTGCAGGTGGGTGTCGGAGCCGGGGCCGTTCAAATCGAAGAAATCCGGAACCGTCAATTTGCCGATACGGAACTCGAAACGGCGCAATGGCACGCTGGAAGCCAGCGCGAAGGGGCCAGGCTCCTGGGTGGTGGTCTTTTCCGTCAGGCCGACGACCTGATGGATCCCGTAGCGAGCGGGATAAGGAACTGTACTGAGGTATGGGTTGCGGACCACATCCAGGTTCGGCTCCCCGGCGAGTCCCAGAGCCTGGCTCAGTCCACGGCCCCCGGCGGCTTCCAGATCGAAGATCAGGTCGGTGCTGTAGCGGATGGAGTGGCCGGGTCGCCATGCCGTGTAGAACGTGCCCACCAACGACGTCTTGTACTCCGCCGCATTGCGAAAGCTGTTCGGCCCCTGGTACGGGGAGTGGAACGGCAGCCGGCTCTGGAAGATGATGTTGGCCTGGCCGGAGATCCAGTAGCGGTTTCCTTCGATATGGGGCGCCATGGTCAGTTGAGGATCGTCCGCGGGAAGCGCCTGATTTGCCTCAGTCGGAGGAACGGAAGGCAACTGGCCCGCTGCCACTGACGGCTGGGCCACGGGCGCCTGCGCGCACGCTGCGCCGGTGATCCCGAGCAGCGCCAGCCCGGCAATGAGTCGAACGAGATTTCGATTGCCGGTGCTGCGGAACATGAGCTGGCCTTTCTGATGGGTCGCGTCCTGACGGGGTGCGTCGGGGGATGCGGAGGTAGAATCGAAGTACAACTATACCCCCACTAGGTAGATACCATACCGGGGGTGGGTATTGTCAACCGGAGGGTTGCAAATGTCCCACCACGAACGGGAAACCATCAAAATGGTGCAACGTGTCCGCAAGCTCCGCGGCCAGATGGACGCGATTGAGCGCTCCCTCGTGGCCGACGGTGATTGCGGCGACCAGTTGATGCTGCTGGCCGCGGTGCGCGGGGGCGTCAACGCCCTGATGGGTGAAGTGCTGGAGACGCATGTTCGCTTCCACCTGACCGACGGGTCAAAAGAGCAGATTGCACCGGAACTCGCCGAAGACCTGATTGACCTCGTGCGTGCCTATCTCAAGTAGCGCCAACGCGCAGGCTGACTGGCGCCCTCCCGGTGCCGGGTTCCCGTCCATGGTAGCCGGTGGAAATCGCGCGCATTATGAATGTGATGTTGATTCGTCGCTGGCGCACGTTCCGATTCTGTTTATGAGTTTGAACGGTGATCCCCATCACCGTCCGTCTCAGCGGTAGTGTTACATTTAAACCATGTTGCGGAAGAACTTCCAACGCGCCGCCGTAGCCATTGTCCTGATGGTCACGCTGCTTGCGCCCCTTGGAATCTGCCGGCAACCGGGTCCTGCGGCGAAGCATCGCTGCTGCGCGACGGCTGCGGATCACAACCCATCCGTCCGGACTGATTGCTGTGTCGTCCGTACACCGGTTGCAGCCATTGCAAGCGAGCGCGTCCTTCCCAATACCTCGCCGCTGCAGATTGAAAGCAAGATTGCTGCGCTGGTCGAACCTGCATCCTTGTTGGATGTGCCTGCCGCGATCGTTGTTGGCCCCCATTCTCCGCCTCCCGGCGCCTCTGTCCTGAGAATCTAACTCTCCTTTTCGCCTTGGCAGCTCCAGGTGTGCCTTACTGCGCCCTGGAACGTTCGTTTGGCCTTTGAGCGATGTCCTTTCCTGCATCTTCCTGGCCGCAAACGCGATTTGGCTCGTCTTCGTCGAAGAGCCGGTCCGTAATTGCCTTGAAGCCCACGGTTGGATGTCCATGTCGCCGCGGAGTTGAAGAGTGAAAGCTACCCGTTTTTTCGCGCCGGCCGCGCTGCAGTTATGCATGTTGGTTGCGGCCCATGCGCAGCCACCCGTTGTCCCTGTTCCCGCCCATGATTCGCCGCCGCTCTCGGTCGAACAGGCCGTTGCCCAGGCTCGCGACTCCAACCCGGAGATTCGAGCCGCCGTGCGGCGCCTGACGCTGGCGCAAATGAAGATTGCCACGGCGCGCAGCCTGGACGATCCCATGCTGTCGGTGCGCGATTGGGCCACGCCGCTCAGCAAGCCGTGGGACCTGAACCAGGCGCAATTGATGTTCATGCTGCAGCAGACCTTCCCCAGCCGCCAGAAGCGGGACATGCGCGCTCGTATTGCCGGAGACGATGTGGAACTGGCGTCGGAAGAGCTGGAGACGATGCGCCAGGATGTGTCCGCGGAAGTGCGCAAAACCTGCGCGGACCTGATGCGCAATGCGGATGCGTTCAAGGTGCATGATCGACAGGCCGCGCTCCTCAAGGAGGCTCTGGCCTCGGTGTTGGCGCAATACACAACGGGCAAAGTTCCGCAGGCCGACGTACTGCGCGCGCAGATGGCCGTGACGCGGCTCAACGAGCACATGATCGAGTTGGAACAGGAGCGCGATAACGCCCGCGCTGAGTTGAACGTGCTGCTGGGCCGCAGGCCCAACCAATCCATCGAGATATCCGGAAGCTACTCGACAGTTGCTGATGTTCCTCCGATTGAGGATTTGGAACGTATCGCCATCGAGCATCGCCCCGAGCTTGCCGGACTGCGCAAGCAGATTGCCCGCTCGCAGGATCAAGGCCAGCTCATGCGGATGGCGACGAAGCCTGACTTCACCGTAGGCCTGGGATACATGCTGATGCCCACCGGCACCGCATCGCGCAATGCCTACATGGCCGAGTTGTCGATGAATCTTCCCGCGCTGAATCGCGCGCGCCACGACGGCGAAGCGAAACAGGCCGATGCCGCAACCGATGTGACGCAGGCCGAACTCGACGCGCGTACCTCCGCCGTGTTTCTAGAGGTCCGGCAGGCGCAGATCGAACTGTCGGCCTCTGCGAAGCGCGTCAAGCTCTATCGCGATACTCTGCTGCCGCAAGCCGATGCTGCATTTAAAGCGTCGACCTCGGCGTACCAGAACAACCGCGGCGAGTTCTCGAATGTGATCGACAGCCAGAACCTGCTGCTCGATATTCAAACGGCTCTTTACAACGCATCCGCCGCAACCGACGCAGGCGTGGCGCGCCTTGAGCGTGCTATCGGCGCAACCCTCGCAGCGCAAGATTCAGACGCGCAGGCACACGAAAGGACAAGCAAATGACAGCCAGGGAAAAGAAGGTATTCGCTCTCGGCGCAGGCCTAGGAATTGTTGCCGCGGTGCTCGCTGCCGGAACGTGGGTAGCGCGAAGCATGCATGTGTTTGCCTCGCAGCCCACCACGAGCATGACGGCCGATGCGGGCCGCAGCGCCCGCGCTGAAGCGCCGAAGGAACCACAGCAGGGCACGCAGCCCGGCGCTACCGTGCAACTGACGCCCGATGAAATGGTCGCGGCCGGAGTCCAGATTGCCGACCTTCGCACCGCGAACCTGAAGACCAATATCGATGCGTTCGGCCACGTGGAGCAGCCTGAGTCGCAGTTGGCGGCGGTGAGCGCATGGATCGGCGGCCGCGTTGACAAGCTCTATGTGCAATACACCGGCGAACGTGTGCGGCGCGGGCAGCCGGTGGCGGAACTTTACAGCCCGGAGGTCGCGACAGCCCTCGATGAGTACCGGTTGGCACAGGAAAACATCAAGCAGCTTCGACAATCCGACGATGCGTTTGCGCGCACCCAAGCCGACGCCCTTGTCGCGGCCAGCCAGCGCAAGTTGGAACTGTGGGGTATCGCCGCGAAGCAGATC
>PLXP01000124.1:0-1429 GCA_003151435.1 Acidobacteriaceae bacterium | reverse complement strand
ATCACCACGGAGGCTCTGCCCAATCGCACTCTGCACGGCCAGGTGGAATTCATCGAACCCACCGCAAGCCCGCAGACGCGCACCGTGCCTGTGCATGTGCATCTGGCAAATCCGGGGATGCGTTTGCTCCCGGGAATGTTCGTGAATGCAACATTTGTGAGCCGTACGGCGCAGGCTTCGGTTGTTGTTCCCCGCTCTGCGGTGCTCGATACCGGCACGCGCAAGATTGTTTATATCGCCAAGCCCGATGGCGTTTTTGAAGCGCGTGAAGTGCAGGTAGGCGCGCCCGCTGAAGATATGTTTCCAGTCACGAGCGGCCTCGCACAGGGCGACAAGGTTGTGCTCAATGGCAACTTCCTCATCGATTCGCAAGCNNAACCAAACCACCGCAACGAACGCGGCAAAGATCGACTTCCATGCTGACACCGATCCAGTGAAGGGCGGCGAAAACAATACGTTCCGCGTGGCTCTGACTGACGCGTCTGGAAAGCCCATTGCCGATGCGAAGGTCACGGTAACGCTGGTGATGCCTGCGATGCCGGCGATGAGTATGCCGGAGATGAAGAACGCGTTTGAACTGTCGTGGACGGCGAGCACCCAGACGTACAAGGGCAGCGGCAATGTGCCGACGTCGGGCTCGTGGACCGTGCTTGTGGAGGCACGCAAGAACGGCAGTGTGATTGCCACGTACCGTACGCGCCTGAGCGCGAAGTAGGAGTCACGATGATCAATCGCATCCTTGAATTCTCAATGAAGAATCGTTGGCTGATCGTGGCCATTTACGCCGTGCTGGCGGTGTTGGGCTACTGGGCCCTGGTGCACACGCCCATCGATGCCATTCCCGACCTGAGTGAGAACCAGGTAATTGTATTCACCGACTGGGCTGGCCGCAGTCCGCAGGAAGTGGAAGACCAGATCACCTATCCGCTGACCGTGAACCTGCAGGGACTGCCCCACGTGCGCACGGTGCGGTCTTCTTCCGCGTTCGGATTCTCGATGGTGAATGTCATCTTCGAAGACTCTGTGGACATTTACTTTGCGCGCACCCGCGTGCTGGAACGGCTAAGCCTCGCAGGCAGCTTTCTGCCCGCAGACGTGACGCCGATGATGGGCCCCGACGCAACCGGAGTGGGCCAGGTGTTCTGGTACACGGTGGAGGGCCCGTATGACGGCGGCACGCTGCACTCCATCCAGGACTGGTTCATCAAGTATCAGCTCAATTCCGTGCCCGGTGTGGCTGAAGTCGCGAGCGTGGGCGGCTTCGTGAAGCAATATCAAATTGATTTGGACCCCATGAAGCTGCGCGCCTACAACGTCGCGCTCAAGGATGTGGTGGCGGCCGTTCAGCGCAGCAACAACAACGTCGGCGCCAAGGTGATTGAGGTCGGCAACAATGAAGATTTCGTGCGCGGCATCGGCCTGATTCGCG
>PLXP01000146.1:5618-10729 GCA_003151435.1 Acidobacteriaceae bacterium | reverse complement strand
ACACCGTCATCATGGGCAACAAGCCCCTCTGGGCGGCCATGGAAGAGCGCGACCGCATCTACGAGAAGCCGGAGCTGACGGACGCGGACGGCATGAGGCTGGGCGAGCTCGAAGGCGTCATCGGCGACGAAGACGGCTACACTGCCGAGGCAGACGCTGCGGTGCTCCTCGACGGCCTCGACATTCTCGAGGAAATCCACAACCGCAAAATGGGCGAGATCCAGGGCGGACAGAAGGTGCGCGTGCTGCTGGCGCAGGCTCTCTTTGGCAAGCCGGAGGCGCTGCTGCTCGACGAACCCACCAACTACCTCGATTTGGATTCAGTGCACTGGCTGCAGGATTTTTTGAACGGCTACAACGGCACGCTCATCGCCATTTCGCACGACCGGCATTTTCTGAACAGCGTGACCACGCACACTGCCGACATCGACTACCAGACCATCATCGTGTACACCGGCGGATACGACGAGATGGTGATGGCCAAGACGCAGATTCGCTCTACGCTGGAGTCGCAAAACGCCCAGCGCGAGAAGAAGATTGATCAACTCAACGATTTCATCGCGCGGTTTGCGGCCGGCACGCGTTCAAGCCAGGTGACCAGCCGGCGCAAGGAAGTGGAACGCCTGCAAACCAACGAACTGGCGCGCTCCAATATTCAGCGCCCTTATATCCGCCTCGACCAGGTGCGCCCCAGCGGCAAGCATGTGCTGGAGTTCAAACACCTGACCAAGATCTACGGTGACGAGACGGTGATCGACGGCTTCACAGCCAACGTGCTGCGCGGAGAAAAGATCTGCCTGATGGGCCGCAACGGCGCAGGCAAGACAACGCTGCTGAAGAGCCTGCTGGCCAACTATCCCGGCCTCGCCGACAAGGACTTCATACTCGATTCCGGCGCGGTGTTCTGGGGACACGAGGCGCAGATTGGATACTTTCCGCAAGACGTCAGCTCAACCATCGAGCACGGCCTCACCGTGGCCGAATGGCTCCATCGCTGGAACCCCGCGGCCCACGTCGAGGAGATTCGCGGCATCCTCGGCCAGATGCTCTTCTCCGGCGAAGAGGGTGAGAAGCAGACCAAGGCGCTCTCCGGCGGCGAGCAGGCGCGACTGGTGTTCTGCAAGCTGATTTTGACCAAGCCCAACATTCTGATCTTCGACGAGCCCACGAACCATCTCGACCTTGAAGCCATCAACGCGCTCAACATCGCCCTCCAGCGCTACGAAGGCACCGTCCTGCTGGTCACCCACGATCACGATTTGATCGATGAAGTAGCGACGCGGCTATGGAACTTCAAAGAAGATGGAATTGAAGATTTCCAAGGACCGTACGCGGAGTGGAAGGGCAAACATAACTAATCACTCGTAAACTACATTAGAATGATCGTTTGGGGGGCGCATCCACATGCAAACGTACGACGGATGGGAGCCGCTGAGCGACGACAATGACCCACAACACGAGAAAATGCTTGGCAAAGGCGGGCAGGGAGAAGTCTTCCTCGCCCGGTCGCCGGAACGAGTGACGAAGCGCCGCCAAGCCGAGGAGCAGGCCAGGAAGATTCTCCAACAGGACATGCGCTATACCGATTTCGCCCCTGCACCTCTCGCCAAATACCTGATGGAACTGGGCGCACCCGAGGCAGCAGAGAAACTTGGCGCATTAAAAAAGTTCAAAATCCCAACTGACAACAAGGACGAAGAATCAAGGGCCATCGGCAGGCTTGAATCGGAGGCAAAAGCGCTCCAGGCCCTTCGGGATCAACCCGGAGTATTGAAGCTTTTGCATGCGAATGTGGCTGGCCGGTTCATTGTGACGGAATATCACGAAAACGGGACGCTGGACAAACACCTCGACATGTTCAAAAGCAACGCGCTTGGAGCCCTTAATGCGTTCTTACCTCTGGTCGATGCTGTGTGCAAAATTCATGAAGAGGGCGCGATTCATCGGGACATAAAAACCGAAAATATATTCGTGACAGCATCAGGTAACCTCGTACTTGGCGATTTTGGGATTGTGTTTCTTCAAGATGGCTCAGATCGACTGACGACGACCTACGAGCGGGTCGGGAGCCACGAATGGATGGCACCATGGGCATACAAGAGAGAGAAATTGGAACTCAGCAAAATCAGTCCAGCCCTCGACATCTTTCCGCTCACAAAGGTCCTTTGGTCGATGATCTCTGGACAGAACGGCTTTGCGTTCTGGGAGTACGATCTGGACGAGAACAACTTGGAGAAACTCTTCCCGGACGACCCGATCATGGCTCTTGTCAACGACCGCATCTTTTCCAAGCGGATCGTGCGACATGAAAAGGAGTGCGATAGTTCTGCCCAGAACCTTCGGGCGCAAGTGGAGGGACTAATAAATTACGCAAAGGATATCCGAGGGTTCAGACGGGACGGAGTCGAGGTCTGGCCCTGCAAAATTTGCGGCAAGGGTAAATACAAGAACAGCGGGCCGAGATACCAAATAAAGGGATACCGTGAGGGCGGCCCGATACTGTTACAGAACCAGAGCTTCTATGTTAGTGTCTGCGACCACTGCGGCCACGCCGAGCTGTTTACCCGATAAGGCGTGGGCCACCCTTGTACCGCCTCAATAAGTCACGGTGCCCCATCCTTGACGCAGTTTCATCGCGGCAAGGGTGGGTGACCACGAAATTGAGCTTGACGCGTATGCGGCAATGCCGCATACTTCATTCGTGAGCATTCCCATGCTGACGGTCATCGAAACCAGCGCCTTTGTCCGTAGGGCACAGAAGCTGCTTTCCACCGAGGAGCACGAGGAGTTGCTCTTCTTCCTTGCGCTCCATCCGCAATCCGGAGATGAGATTCCGGGTACCGGCGGAGTCCGCAAGGTGCGCTATGCCGCACGAGGCAAAGGAAAATCGGGCGGAGTGCGGGTGATCTACTACTTCTTCGACGAGGAAAACCCCCTCTACGCGATTTTTCTCTACGGCAAGAACGAGCAGGCAAACCTTACGCCGGAGCAAAAGCAAGAGGTTGCTGCGCTGGCGGCAACGCTTAAGGCGGCTGCAAAAGTACGGAGGATCAAGCCATGAAGCGTAAGAACGTAGCTGACGAAATTGTCGAGGCCATGCGCGAAGCCGCCGCCATTGCCCAGGGAGAAGCGGAACCTGCGGCAGTGCATCATTTTCCCCTCCCGCTGGAGGTGGATGTACGGGCCGTGCGCGCAGCCACGGGGCTTAGCCGTTCAGAATTTGCACGCCGGTTTGCCCTTGACCCGCGTGCCTTGCAGGACTGGGAACAGGGACGCCGGCATCCAGACCGCGCCGCGCGCGCCTACCTTATCGTGATTGCCCGCCATCCCGAGGCCGTTGTAGATGCTCTGGCAAGCTGACTTTTCAAGCCTTGAACAACACTATGCGGACATGACGCAAGAGCAGGTTGCCGGGGTGCCCCAGGTCTCGATTTTGAGACCTGGGATTCTTCGCCCTCACCGACCCCACCTACGCTCCCATCGTTTCCCCCTTCACAGGCCCTATCACTTGCCACTCCGCAAAACAACTCGCATTGCACAAAATATCCCTCAGCCGGCGCAGAATAGCTGTAGTAGTGAGCCCAAAAAGTGGCGGAACAGCCGGCCACTAATGACACTTAAAATCGTGGACTTTGGCGATATATCCTACTGATTAGAGATAGTTTGAGCGACACAATATGGACACAAAGCTACCCTCCCCCCCCCGAGGGTACGTTCACCGTTTGTTCGCCCCCGCAATCAGCCCCGAGACGTCCTCCGCACTCTGGTCCCAAACGGCAGCATTGACATACAATCCCTGCCAAGTTGTAATCGACGTAGTGGTGATGGAGTTCGCCCTTAACCGCTGTCCTTTCCGATAGGCCGGACAGATGATGACTCCTGACAGGGGAAAACCTGTTGGGGAGTCATGTCCCGGCAAGTTTCCCCCAACAATTTGAGCACGAGTCGACTGAGGCGGTTTTCGCGCGTCGGTAACGCTCTCTTCGCGAGTTAGAGAACGTGCGTGCTGTACATCCTGAGCAACAGGGGGACGAGGCATTGCAGAAATATCTGCTGATTGCAGTTGGTGGTGCGCTGGGAACCATTGCCCGCTACTGGGTTGGATCGACGATTGGCAGCCGCATGGGAATCAGGTTTCCTTACGGCACATTGGTCGTCAACATCACCGCATGCCTGGTGCTGGGCTTCACGCTGACCTACATGGGCAAGCGTGCGGACCTGAATCCGGCGTGGAGATTTCTGCTTCCGGTGGGCTTTATCGGGGCTTACAGCACGTTTTCCACCTACGAGTGGGAGACGCTCTCGACGATACGGTCAGGAGCCTTCGCGCTGGCTGCGTTGTATGCGGTGGGCAGCCTGATGGTTGGACTTGCGGCGGTGTGGTGCGGCGCCGCGTTGGCTGAGGCGCTCTAGGGCGGGGTTGACCCATCTCAGCGAACGGTGTTTCAATCCTCCGTTGCCCGTGAGGGCTGTCGCCTGCGCAGCGGCCACTTCGCGAGCTGGGAGAGGAGTTGCGAATGCTGAGCACGGGCAAAGCCGTCAAGGTCACTCTCTACCTGAGCGATGGGGCCAAACACCACGGGGTTCCGGTGTACACCAGCGTCGTCGACTTTCTGTTCCACAGCGGCATAGCTGGGGTTACGGTGGTGAAAGGCGTGGCTGGCTTTGGGGCCAAGCATCACATTCACTCCGCCCATATTCTGGATCTCTCTGACCATTTGCCCATCAAAATTGAGTTCATCGACACCCGCGAAAAGGTGGACGCGGTCCTGCCGGAGCTTGAAACGCGCTGCGGCTGCGGCCTGATCGAAGTGCAAGAGACGACCGTGGTGGTGCCATCGAAGCGGTAACAGCACTGCGGATTCGACCGCAATGTAGCCGTCATCACAGCGCACCTCTCTCCATGCTCCTACGCTTGAGGCGCAGTCGTTGGGGAGGAAGTCGATGTTAGCGAATCAGATCGCCGCTGAAAACGTAGTCACCGTCAAGAACCTGCTGTCCGCCTTTGAGGGCGAGAGCAATGCAAACGCGAAGTACACCGAATTTGCCCGCAGGGCAGACGCGGACGGACTGCACGGAGCCGCCAGCCTGTTTCGGGCCGCGGCGCGGGC
>PLXP01000146.1:0-5595 GCA_003151435.1 Acidobacteriaceae bacterium | reverse complement strand
CACAACAACAGCGCGGCTATTCGCACGTTCGACTGGGCTCTCGAAGCGGAAAAGACGCACGCGCGGCTGTACAGCGAGGCCATTGCGCTGGTCGAAGGCGGCGAGACAAGCTCGTGGGTCGGAGCGGTTCGCAACTTCTACGTCTGCGCGGTGTGCGGGTATACATCGGAGACGCGGGAAGGCGAGCGCTGCCCGGTGTGCAATTTGCTCTGGGAGAAGTTTGAGGTTGTGCGGTAGCGCGACCGGCCGGAAAGACCAAGCGCATGAGATTGTGGGATCCCATCCTTGCCAAAGATACAACGGCGCGGCAAGGATGGGGCACGCGGTTTGTTTTTAGCGGACTGATGTGAACGGTGAGGCGGGCAGGGCTTCGCTGTTGAACAGGTTGCACTGTGGGCTGTTGGACCAGCCGTAGCGCACCTGGACCGGCTCGGGCACGTCAGAGCTGGAGGCAACGATCGTTTCGCCGTCGATGGTGGCCGTGGCGGGCAAGAATTTGCCATCGCGGCCTGCCACTTCAATGCCCGTCACTTCCCCGCCCTTCGCCATCAATCCCTTGGCGTGATCGAACCAGACCCGGATGGCTGCTCCCTCGGGCGTGGCCTGGCGGAACATGGGGCCGAAGTACTCGATCGACTCGCCGTAGCTCAGCGCGCGTGCGGCACGCGCTAGGCGCTGGCCCACGTCCACCTTGTCGGTGGGATGCACGTCGTCAGGGTTGCCGATGTCGATGGTGACGGCCATGGCGGTGTTGCGCAACGCGAGAGTCTTGACCTGCTGCTGGCGAAGATTGGCCCAGTCTTCCATTGGGGTGGACTTGAAGTTGGAGATCTGGGTGTAGAGGAACGGGAAGTTGCCGACGGCCCACTGGCGGCGCCAATCCTCAATGAGGGTGCGCATCACGCGATCGTAGAGGGCGAAGCGTTCGAGGACGCTGTTGCTCTCGCCCTGGTACCAGATCACTCCGCGGATCGGGAGCGGGGTAAGGGGTGCGATCATGCCGTTGTAGAGCATCCCGGCGCCCCAGCTTTCGAGCCTGGGGTGCCATGGAAACACCGGCATGGGCTTGCCTTGCGCCCTGGCTTCGTCCCGCTGGCGCTGCTCGTCAGCCTGCGAAATCAGCGCGGTCGTCTCGTGGTCTGTCATCTTGCCCCATGAGGCAAAGAGCGGATTCAGGGAAGCGTCCTGGCCCAGGGCCGTCATGCTGACCCAGGCCTCGCCGGGAGTCCCGCCCCAGGTAGAGTCGATAACGCCCACCGGCACGTGTTCGCGCTGCTCGATCTCGCGGGCAAAGTACCAGGCAACCGCGGAGAAATCCTTTGCCGTGGCCGGAGTGGATGCGACCCAACCGTCGGTATCGGTATCGTCCAGCGGATAAATTGAGGTGCGCTTCTTCACCATCAGAAGCCGAATGTGGGGGATGTCCGCGTGGGGAAGATCCGCGTCGGCTGTCGCGGCCTTGCGCATCTCAAATTCCATGTTGGACTGGCCGGAAGCCACCCACACGTCACCCACCAGCACATCGGTAAGCGTGATGGTCTGCGGAGCGACAGTCGCGGCGGTGTCGGCTGGAGTGCCATTCACAACCAACTGGAACGGGCCGCCCGCGCCTCCCGGCTTGAGGTAGACGCTCCATCGACCAATGCGGCTGGCCTTGGCTGAGCGGGTCTCGCCACGGAAGGTCACGCTCACGTCTTCACCCGGCGCGGCGATGCCCCACATGTGGACGGGCAAATCGCGCTGGATGACCATGTGGTCGGTGAGAATTTTGGGCAGGGTGACCTGGGCCGAGAGAAACGTAGAGGGCAAAAGAGCGAGAAGCAAAACGGATCGCAAATTCAAGGAAAACCTCAGGGTTGATGCATTGTCCGGTCGTTTCGCGTCGAGATTCAAGCGAGAATTTCCAGAAAGAGAACGGTATCAGAAGACGGGACCCGGCGTCGGCCCGACGTTCCCGAGGCGATTCGCAGGCTGGACGCGACATCCAGTCTGTTTGCCGGTCTGTTGGCCTGGTAGAGATTCAGCAGCACCGGGGAAACAGCGTAGCCGCTGGTGACCAGCGAACTCTCCGCATTGACATCCGGCGACCAACCCGCTCAGAATCCGGACAGCGCAAATTCCCAGGCCCCTGGCGCTGCTGCGAACGCCTCCGGGCAGATGCCCACGGGCACGCCAGCCAACTCCGGCCTGAAAGAGATCGTGGACCAGCATGAGTGAATCAACGACCCAGAACCTCAAGAATCACGGAAGGCTCGATCCTGCTTATCATTTTGTTCTATTGCCCATCCTGCTCCTCAACCTGATCTACTCCATCGTTCACCTAGTCCGCCATCTGAACCTGCATAGCGGCTGGTTCCTGGTGCTGTCGCTGGCAGCCTTCATTCTCGCCTTTAAGGTGCGCAGCTATGCGCTGAAGGTGCAGGATCGCGTAATCCGGCTGGAAGAGCGGCTGCGACTGCAAAACCTGGCTCCCGCAGAGTGGCATGGGCAGATCTATCGCCTGAGCGAAGATCAGTTGGTGGGACTGCGCTTTGCCGGGGACGACGAAGTGGTGACGCTGGCCAAGCAGGCTCTGGAAGAACATCTGAACCGGAAACAGATTAAGGAACGGATCAGGAGCTGGCGCGGGGACTACTGGCGGGTGTGAAAAAGACAGCCGTACGCCATCAGCCTTCAGCTAAAAGCTAAGAGCTAAAAGCGGATCGTTTGCTGCGCTCAGGGTTACAAGGAACTCAGAAGGACGATAGGCTTAGGATGAAAACGGAAGGATGAGATTGGTGGATCCCATCCTTGACACGATGAAACTGTGTCAAGGATGGGGCACCCGAAGATTGAGTGAAGCTAATGGCTTTTAGCTTCGGGCTTGTGGCTGTGGGCTGGAGGCTTATGGCTCAGTGCTGCCACTTCCCTTTTGCTGCGCCTCCGCTTCGGCAATGGATTCCGTATCGAGGCCGTGCTCTTCGCGGTAGTGATCGACAGGCATCTTGCCATCCCACCACGCGCCGTTCATTGGGTAGACGTCGGGATCGAAGAAGACCTGATAGAAGTGCCATACCAGGATGGCCAGTGTGGCAAGAATGGCCTCGTAGAAATGCACCGTGGTGGCAATGTCAACCCACCAGCGCGCCAACAGGTTGCCCACCCAAACCTTGGCCCACAGCATGATGCCGGTGACGCCCATCAGAGCAGTGCCCCAGACCAGGGCCCAGTACTCCGCCTTCTCCGCGTAGCTGAAGCGGCCGAATTCGGGTTTGGTGGGGCTCAGACCGAGATAGTAGCGCATGGTCTTCAGGGCATCGAAAGCGTCGCGCGGTGCCGGCGCCAGATCGCACAGCAGGCGGCGGCCTTCACGCGCGGCGACCACATAAAAGACGTGATAGATTCCGGCGGCGATCAACGCCACACCTGCGACGCGATGGATGATGCTGCGCCAGTGCTCGCCCATGCCCAGCATTTGCGCGAACCAACTGTCAGGAAACTTGAGCGCGAAGCCCGTGATGACCAGGATGATGAAGCTGGAGAGTAGAACCAGGTGCTGCCAGCGCTGGTTGACCGTCATGCGGACCATCATGGCGGGGTGGGCGCGGCGGCGCGCTGCCAGTTTGCTGCGCCAGATGATGGCGTTGTGCACGAACATGGCGCCGATCACCAAGATGATGAGAACGATGTAGAGGATCCTAATCCAGCGCACGGCGATGGAGTCGATGTCGTTGGAGTGAACACCGTCGGCCAGGTGGACTTTTGTCAGCGTGAACTTTTGCGTGGCGCCCTTGTGGCATTTGCCGCAAGTGGCGTCGAGATTGGCGACGTTGACGGTTGAATGCGGATCGTTCGACGGCAGAATGTTGTGCACGCCGTGGCAACTGGAGCAATTGGCCGCCACAACCGACCCGCCCTGCGACGCCAGTCCGTGGTAGCTGTCCATGTAGGACGAAACGCGATTGCCGGGAAGTCCAAACTCCCGCGAGAGCCTCACCCCCTCGTGGCAACGCGCGCAGGTATCGCGGGAGACGTTCTGTTCCGCGACCGGCGAGTTCGGGTCCTGGTGCGACTTGATGGAGTGAATGCCGTGGCAATCCGTGCACACTGGCGACATGCCGTTGCCGCGTGCGATGGCCTGCCCGTGAATGCTCTGATTGAACGTCTTTGTAATGTCGCTATGACATGTGCCGCAGGTTGCGGGGATCTTGAACTTGGAGATCGACGATTGGTCGTCGTTGGCGGCAAGAATCTGATGTGAGCCGTGGCAATCGGTGCAGACGGCGGCCTTGGTGGACCCCTTCTCCGTGGCGCGCCCATGCACGCTGTCCTGGTAGGAGAGGAAGGGCTGGTTGGTCTCGCCGTTCGACTCCATCAGGAACTTTTGCCCGTGACACCGGCCGCAGGTGGCGGGAATGTTGGCGTGATTTATCAGCGACCTGGCATCGTTGGTCGCGAGAATCTCGTGCACGCCTCCATGGCAGTCTTCGCAGTTGGCCGCGGGCATTTTGCCGGTCTTGCTGACCTTGGAGTGGTTGCTGTGCGAGTAAGCGAGCTGCGCATCGGCATGGCACCCTGCGCAGGTGACTTTCTGCGGAGGCGTCTCGTGAACCAGGCTCTTCACATCCTTGTGGCAATCCACGCAGGTAAACATGGTGCCGTGGACGGAGTGGTTGAGCTTCTTTTCATCTACCGTCAGGCTGACTTGCTTGCCATTCATATCCTTGGTCAGGGTTGCGTCAGCGTGACAGGCGAGGCAGTCTTCGTTCTTGAGCTTTTGTGCGGCGTGCGATGCGGAGGCCCAGATAAACAGGGATAAAGCGAGCGTTTGGCACAGAATTCTTCTTGCGGAGTTCACGCCACCAGAAGAGTCCTTTGCCGGAAAACCCGCTGTGACTCAAATCACAGCGGGCATTATCGCAGACGATCAGTTCCCTTTCCAACAAGGACGTGATCGTCAGTCGAAATACGCCGTCAGGGTCAACACAAGAAGAATCAGGCCGATAGCAATAGCCGTGAATCCTATGACCTTGGAGAAGTTGATCTGCCAGCTTTGGGGCGCTTCTCCGAGCTTGGCCTCGAGTTTGCCCTCACGCGCCAGCCGTTCGTACTCGATGGGGCGCTTGTGCTTGAACTCCTCTTCGCTCTCCACGCCGGTAAAGATCACCATATCCATGGGAAAGCTGTCAGGACGCAGATGTGTATTGACGAAGTGAATAGAGAAGATGAACAGGATGGCGAGCAGGCCTTCTTCACTGTGGATCACGAGCACGGCGTTCAAAGCCCATCCGGGCAGAAAGTGCGCGAAGAATGGCGCGAACCACATGGCGTAGCCTGAAAAGCCGATCACGATCATGCCCCAAAACACTGCCCAGTAGTCGAACTTTTCCCAATAGGCGTACCGGTCGAATTTCGGCTTCGGTCCCAAGCCCACAAACCAGCGCATGTGTCCGACGAGATCCTTCGCATCTTTCCAGTTGGCCACCATGGAGGTGGGGCCCCAGAAGATACCTTTCTCACGATGGACGAAGACGCGCGTCACAAGATCTTTCAGGTGGATGAGGAACGCCAGCGTCAGCACCATGGCGCAAAACTTGTGGAAGAAAAGAATCGCGC
>PLXP01000094.1 GCA_003151435.1 Acidobacteriaceae bacterium | reverse complement strand
TATGGCAATACGGCACGCCGGGCGGAGCGACGATCTTCGATTTTCGCATGGGCCGCGGTCGTGAAGGTCCGGCAAGTATCCTGGACAAGTTCGAGGGGATTTTACAAACCGATGGATTCGTCTCTTACGTAAGCGGGGTGGGCGGTCCGAAGATGGTGCACGCGGCATGTTGGAGCCACTCGAGGCGACCGTTTGTCGACGCGATCAAGCTCAATAAGCTGGATGCCGACTCGATCCGAATCGTAGAGCTGATGGATAAACTGTTTGCCATCGACGCCCGAGCACGCGACGAGAAGATGGATCACTCAGAGCGTCATGCTCTGCGCCAGCAGGAGGCTCCGCCCCTGCTCGACAAGATCCACGCTCAGATCCTGGAGCTGAGTAAGAAAGTGTTGCCGAAGAGCGCGGCAGGTGAGGCCTGCACTTACACGATCAAGCTATGGAAGAAACTGACGTGCTTCCTCGAATATCCGGAACTGGAACTAAGCAACAACATCGCAGAAAACTCCATGCGCGGCGTAGCCCTGGGTCGTAAAAACTGGATCCACATCGGCAGCCAACAGGCCGGACCGCGTGTGGCCGCGATCCTCTCCGTGGTTGAAAGCTGCCGCCGGCTCCGCGTCCCTGTCCGCGAATACCTGAACGAGATCCTGCCAGGACTTGCCAACAGGTCCATTCAGGAAGTCGCCGACATTACGCCAGCCAAGTGGGCCGCAAGACACTCCCGCTAATCTTGTAAAATTGCTCGCCTTACCGCGTCAACCGGGTGTTTGGCCGTACGCATACACTCAAGGATCGATAGGAAGGTGAGTGTGGCAGACATTGCGTTGGAGTACAGGGTCTATCGCGATGCCGATGCTGAGCAGGTCACGGCGGTACTGTCCGATGTCTTTTCGCGTCACGATCCTCTTGCGTATGCGGCACACGTGACTCGCGAGGAATTTGCGGGATTCGTGAGAAGCCTTCTGCCGCACGCCGGCAATGATGGCCTGACCATCGTTGCCTGCGTACCGCGGACGGGCGAGATCGTGGGTGTGATGCTGAGCAACGATGGCGCTGCAGACTCAGCGGAACAGCTGTCAGAGTTGAACGAAGAATTCAGGCCTATCGGGAGCATCCTGGGAGAACTGAATGGGATTTACCTGGCCGGCCACACACCCAGGTCGGGTGAGATGCTCCATTTGTATCTTCTCGGAGTTGCCGATCGCTTTGCAGGGCAGGGCATCGGGAAGCAACTCGTGATTCGTACAGTTGAGCACGGAGCGCGCAAAGGCTACAAAGTGGCGTTTGCCGAGGCGACCAACAGGAGATCGCAGCATATCTTCAGGAACCTCGAATTCGTTGAGCGTGCGCAGATTATGTATGGCACACATCTCTTTGAAGGGCAGAACATCTTCGCGGGGATCGCTGAGCATGGTGGTCCCATTCTGATGGAGAAAGTGCTCGTCGGCGCGTAGTTCCGGGTTGAACCAGCAACAAACAGGTGAATTAGCCACGATGGGAAAAGAGTGGTTTGTCGGAAATCCTGCACTTCGCCATGCCTACGCCTCGCTTCCCGCGATCTCGGCAAGCATTGAGGCTTCTTCCTCGGGATTGGGTTCTCCATCGGCGGTGGCGATCAATTGTTTTGGAAGAAGCGGGATGAGGGGCAGAACGAGCGCGTAGGTTATGGTGATGGCCACCACGCAATAGAGGAAGCCGCGCGTGGGGCTAAGGCCGAAGATCCACGACCCAAAGACGTCTCCTACGCGGGAGGAGAACGGATAGAGGGACATGACGATCATCATGAGCGTTCCCTGTAAACCGGGAGGGCAGGCGCGGATCGCGATATCGATTACGGCGGCGTTTGCCAGCCCGCCCATGAGGCCGATGAACACCGCCGCGAGCAGAGCCTGACTGCCGCTATGAATGAAGGCCAAAGGGATGAACTGCGGCACACCGACGATCATGGCCAGCCACAGCAACTTGCGCGCAGGAAACCTGGTGCAGAGAAATCCGTACAGAAGCGTCGTGGGAAGAAAGCCGGCATAGAGGATCGCGGAAAAATTGGCATAGGCGGCATCGGAAGCATGAAGCTGATTGGTGAGGAAGTACTGCATAAGCGTGTTGGCGCCCGGAGTGAAGAACCAGAGCATGTTGATGAGGATGACCGGATAAATGGCGCGGTGCCTGACTAGCCGTTTTACGTCGCTCAGGAAACTGGTGCGCGATGCGTGAGGATTCTCGTAGGCTCGGCTGAAGACGGAGCGTGGCTTCCAGAATCCGAACACACCGAGGATGGCGGTTAGAGCCATCACTAGCAGAAAAACCTGACGTGGCGAAAGGTCCGTGGCCATCCAACCGGAGGCGAGGTATCCCAGAATGGCAGCGATGACGATGAAGATGTTGGAAAGAGTGCTGAGTCTTCCCGGCATAAGTGCTTCCTGACCTACGAGCGCGAGCAATCCCTGAAAAGCTGCGGCCACAAAGCTGTAGGAGATGGTGGTGAAGAGCATCCCCAGCACCAGACCAGTATAGGTGGAGAACCTCGTTCTCTTTCGGGGAGGGCATCTCCACCTCTTCGCATCTGAGAACATCGGGAGAGTCGTAGTCGTGGTACACGATTGCCTTCATACGAGCTTCCTGCCTTCACGATGACGGAAGAATATCCATTTGACACTCTGTGTCAGTGAGCAGGATCACGCCGGCATGTAGACAAAGCCGTCTCCGTCAAGTCGTTGGTGGCGTTCTCAACGGACGTGGAGCGGATTGCAGATCAAGCAGGGTTATGAAACGCCTTCTATGCCGCCAGTCTGGCCATGCGCAGGACCAGGTATATTTCGGCAGCGACGAAGGTGATTCCGAAGATCCACTTGTTATGGCGAGCTAACCATAGGGGCAGGTAGATGTCGAAGTTCGGCCGACGGTCGTCGGTGTACTGCGCGGCAACGTCTGTAAGCGGACAGCGTCCCCCATTGGCGGCTAGGATCGCGCACTCCACCAGAACCACGCTGCTCAGAACGATCGCGCTTCTAAAGTGCTTTTGCGCTCCGGCCACCCAGATTCCAAGAATGCAACTCACAAAAAGGCACCAGACCGCGGTGTGCAACAACTTCACGCTCGAAAGACGCAGAGATGTTTGGAGCTTCACCTGCGATGTCGCCGTTGGATCAGCCATTCGTGAACCTCCGCAACGGACTCGTTACACGGACTACTTGCGCACGAGTGAGCGACAAATCTCGGTGATGCGAATCACGGTCGGGACCCATCAAGTGAGGAAGGATTCTCGGCATCCGTGGCTTTCGAACACGGCGTAGCCTGGTAAGGCGTTCAGGTTCCCAATTCGCAACTACTCTGGTGCGAACTGCGGGGGGAGGTTCACCCATTCTTATGAGCATGAAGCAGCAAATCACGGATCGATTCTCGATGAGGGACAGGCTAACGATGCTGTACGCGTGCACCGTGGCGATTCTCGTTCTCATGATCGCAGCGTCAGTGGCTGGGGTCCTGTACAGTCGCACGATCTACCCGGGTGAGGAATTGCGCAGAATGTTCCTGCCCAACGACGTCGTCAAGTTATGCCTCGGCTTGCCCTTTCTGCTGGCGTCACTTCTGGTGGCTTGGCGAAAGCATCTGATAGGATTCTTGGCTCTCCTCGGCGCGCTGCTCTTCGTCCTGTACAACTATCTCGTCTATGTACTGGCCATGCCGTTCGGCGTTCCATTTCTGCTGTATCTCGCTCTGGTCCTTTTGAGTACCTGCGCATTGGTCATCCTCATTGCACACATTGACGCCGCAGCTACTCGCCAACGCCTCGCTGGCGCTGTTCCGGAGAGAGTCGCTGGCAGCATCCTCACCGGACTGGGCGCCCTGTTCTTCTTTCGAGCGGTTGGCATTTTGATACGCGGAATTGCTCAGCACGCACCCATCGCCAGGACCGATTTGGCGGTCGACTTCGCGGATTTGTTGATCACTCCGCTTTGGATCATAGGCGGGGTTCTCTTGATCCTCCGCAAACCTCTGGGCTACGTCGCGAGTATCGGACTGCTCTTCCAGGCAAGCGCGCTGTTCATCGCACTTGCCGCATTCCTCCCGTTGCAGTCACTGATAGTGGGCGGCCCGTTTCGTTGGACCAATGTCGCTGCGATCCTGGTTATGGGCTCGGTGTGTTTTGTTCCACTCGTTCTGTTTGTACGAAAAGCTGGCTCCAGACAGCGCTCCCCACTTTGAAGATAGTGTTTCCGCCCGGGCCCCCAAACGGCACACTGGCGGACTTGCCCAAGAAGGCCTCGCTCGAATGAAAACGGCCATCCTGTTCCCGAGCTACTTCAGCCCTCCACGAATGCAGAAAACATCAGCACGTCAAATGCAGGACCGCATTGGTATGCGCTGCCTTCTGGTTCAAAAGAGCGATTGCCTCGGCTGTTGGGACGACCAGTATTTCGACTTTGCGGCGCTTGGCTTCTCGCTGGACATCTGAAGTGACCGGGAGCTTGCCGTAAATTCCCGTCCCGATCACCAACCGGCGGCAGCGCCAAGGGATCATCTCTTTTGCGGAAAGGGGCGTGTGGCCGAATTGACTGCGGAACTCCTTCGATGGACCTTTCTTACGCTTTCGAATCCGGCCACAGTCCACCACGATGTCGTAGGCGTACTCGACAGCATCGACTTTGATCGATCCGAATTCAAGATCTTCGAAGAGCATTTCGATCGCATGATACGCCTGTCGGACTGTGACGTGCCACACACGTCCGGTGCGAAAGAAGCGCGAGAATCATGACGCCGAAACCACTCAACCGGAGACGTCACCAAAACTGACGCGCCCCCGGTTGCGCCCGGAATCGGTTCGGGAAAGGGTTGAAAGCAAATGAGCTCATCCCTGGCCAATTCTTTCATTCTCAATCTGGACAGCTCCCAGGCAACACTCGAAGTTGTCGGGGGCAAGGGGGCGTCGCTGGCGCGCATGACGGCGGTCGGTCTGCCCGTTCCGCCCGGTTTCCACGTCACCACCGATGCGTATCGCCGTTTTCTCGATGGGAACAATCTCGGCGAAAAGATTCTCACCGAGGTCGCGAGAGTAGACGACCAGCACGCGCCGGATGAGGCGTCGGCGAGGATTCAGACGCTGATTGCCGAAGGCACGATGCCGGCTGAAATTGCCGCGTCGATCCGGCAGCGGTATGAGGATCTAGGCACAGACACGGCGGTAGCGGTGCGCTCGTCAGCAACCGCAGAGGATCTCCCCGAGATGAGCTTCGCGGGTCAACTCGAGACCTACTTGAATGTGCGCGGCGGTGATGCTGTCATCGATGCTGTCAAACGGTGCTGGGCGTCGCTATGGACAGGGCGTGCCATCGATTATCGGCGACGGCTGGGGATCCGATCGGAAGAAATCAGCATTGCTGTTGTCGTGCAACGGCTGGTTCCCGCAGAAGCAGCCGGCGTGGCCTTCACTGCAAATCCGGTGACGGGCGCCCGGGATGATGTAATGATCAACGCCGCGTGGGGCCTGGGCGAGGCGATCGTCAGCGGCCGCGTTACGCCGGACACGATTGTGATCGACAAGGAATCCGGCGCAATTCGATCCCGGCAGATCGCCGACAAGGAACTGATGACCGTGCGACTGGCCGAGGGGACACGAGAAGAACCTGTTCCCAAGGCAAAGCGCCAGAAAGCCGCGCTCGAGCCGCGCCGGGCTGCGGAATTGGCGCAACTGGCAATGCGTATCGAGCAACTCTACGGTCAGGCGATGGACATCGAATGGGCGATTTGCGATGGGCAAATCTTCATCCTGCAGGCGCGGCCGGTGACCGCATTGCCCGAAACCCGCGAAGCACTTGACTGGAAGGTTCCGCGGGCCAAAGCGCGCTGCTTCAGGACAAGTGTGGCGGAATTGCTTCCCGAGCCGCTTTCGCCCTTGTTTGCGACGCTGGCGCTACCGCCGTGGAACGAGGCGACAGGGGAGATCGTGGCGGAGGCGCTGGGGCTCCGGCGCGATGCAGTCTCGCTACTGACGATTCACGACTACGCGTACTACCAGGCAACAATGAGCGATGTATTTCGCTCTATCGTTGCTTTGCCGCTACGGGGACGGACATTGGCAAGGAGGATGCGAACGGCCGAAGACCACTGGGCTAGCGAAACGCGGCCGCGTTACGCGAAGTTGGCTCGAGAGTGGATGGCACGCGACCTGGCGGCAACGCCTGCGGGGGAGTTGTTGAAAGGCGCAAAGGAAATCGTGAAAGCGGCGGCAGAGTACTACGTAAGCATCCAGCTTGTGCTGGGGCTCGCCAATATCAGCGAAGCCTCCTTCACAACCGTGTACAACCGCCTTATCAAGCGCAGGACCGACCCCCCGGCTATGACCCTCCTGCTGGGATTCGACAGCGAGCCCATCCGCGCGGAGAAGTCGCTTTGGGATATGGCGATGTGGTCGCAAACCCAGGGGGAACTCACCGATTATCTGTCACGCACCCGCTCGATGGAGATCGCGGCGGCGATCGCATCGGAATCGGAGCCCTTGACAGACCCGGCAAGCTGGCACGAATTCAAGAGCCGCTTCGCACGGCATCTCGATCATTTTGGTCACGCCGTTTACAACCTGGATTTTGCAAAAAGTGTGCCGGCCGAAGAACCGTCTTCGCTTGTGGAGACGTTGAAGTTCTTCGTTGGCGGGCAGGGGCGCAACCCCTACGAAAGGCAAGCTGCGGGATCCGAAGGGCGGCAAGAGGCCGCGAACGCCGCTCTGGCGCGCCTGGGGCCGTTGCGGAGACGATTGTTAAAACGCACACTGCGATGGGCCCAGCACTGGGCACCGCTGCGCGAAGAATCGCTGGCCGACGTAGGCCTGGGTTGGCCGGTTCTGCGGCGGATGCTGCGCGAGCTAGGACGGCGCGTGGTTGCGGCGGGAGGGATCGCGGAACGCGACGAGATCTTCTGGCTCGAAGAGAAAGAAGCGGAAGATGCGGCGAGGCGTCTCGACGCCGCCGAGCCAGTGGAGGATTTTCGGAGCGCGATCGCTGAACGGCAGCGGATTTGGAAGGCCGAGCGCGCCGCGGCGGCGCCTGTAGCGTTGCCCGTAAAGGGGGGCACGCGAATCCTTGGGCTCGATCTCGGTCGATGGATGCCGGAGCAAAGCAGTCAGAAGTCAAGCGACGTCATTCGAGGAATCGGCGCGAGCCCCGGGAAGGTGACCGCTCCGGCATGCGTGATTCACGGACCGCAGGAGTTCAACCAGATGCGCGCGGGCGACGTTCTGGTGGCCAAGATCACTACTCCGGCATGGACGCCGTTGTTCGCCATGGCAGCGGGCATCGTGACCGATGTAGGCGGCCCGCTGAGTCACAGCTCGATTGTGGCGCGCGAATACGGGGTCCCTGCGGTACTGGGCACAGGAGTGGCCACACAACGCGTCCATGGTGGGCAAAACATCACCGTAGACGGTAACAGCGGTCTCGTGACATTGGGTGGATAAAGGACGTTGCCTCCGAAAAACCGAATCAACTGCTCTTTTACTTAGGGGCCATGCACGCGAGATTTTGGGCACCATCAGGAATCAGTGTCCGATAGGTTGGGAACGGTTTGCGGTTCGCCGATCATGGCTGCCTTTCCGGATCATCAGGATGCCGACCGTGATCATCCAGATTGCGAGCGGGAAGCTCGAGGCGAAGGCGTCGGGACCCAGGCCCGCGGGATTGTAGAAGCCGAGCATATCAATGTGGCGGACATACATCGATGGAACGAAGGCGAGACAAGCCAGTGCGCAACCATAGCCGACCCATCCGGACCACTTGGGCAGGGCGTTTCCGGCCACAGTCGCGTAACTAGCGACGGCCATGAAAAGTGCCATAAGGAACAGGGCCACGGAGCCGTACATGAGAAACAGGCTCTCCATCAGGGCTCGAATGACCGTGGGGTCGCCGGGAACGGTCAGAGCATCGACGACTTGCGTGCCCTGCAGTGAGTCAGCGACCAGGGTGAGGGTGACGTAGACCAGGACAACGCCAAAGAAGAGTGTGCCGAGCCACTCCTGCTGCGGGTCGATCTGGCGAATCAGGTGGCGCAAGCCGGCGCTGAAGATCATAACGAAGCTCAGGATGAACAGATCGAGCAGGACGCAGGTCATGATATTGGTTCCATTCCTGAAGGCGTATTCAGGGAACTTAGAAGACTCCGCCATCGAGGAAAAAGGAACCGCGCGCACGAAATAGAAGGGAAACTCAATGAAAAACGTGGCGATTGCCGCCAAGGCACATATCCCACTCCAGCGGTAAATCTTCAAGTCGCTCATGATGTCGTTCCTTTCTTGCGAAAACCGCGCTGATTAGCAGTTGTGTCGCCGTCTTCGAGCCTCACCGGACACGACTAGCGATCAACCCCGCCGATATGCTCACCACTTCGCTGATCGCTGAAGTCGGTTCACCCATGGGCCAATCGCACGAACGCGCGCGCGATTCCGATGTACCAAAACACCCAGAAAATGACCGCAATTACCCACGCAACGCCAGGAATGATCTGATTCCGCGGAGCCAGAGCAACTCCAAGGGGAAATCCCAGCGCAAATGTATTGAAAAGGACCCCGAGCCACGCGGTTCGCGTGCTGAAGATCACACTCCGCAGCATGACCGTGGAGAGAATGAGCCCGCCTGCATAGAAAAGCGCGAAGGCGAGGTTCTGGCCCATAACAAAGGGATTCTTGGAAGCGATCGCCTGCTCGCCAGCTGTCAGAATCAGCGATCGCTGCGCATCGGTGGTGGCAGTGGCGTACTCGCTGCTAAGCCTCATCATCGGCAATGCCGGATTCGAAACGACATAGACGGCAATCCCCGCGAAGCTGAGTGCGAGCGCGAGAATCATGAACTCCCGATTCGCTCGCTTGAGCGCGGCGTAGAGAGCGCAATAGACAACACCCGCGAGAACAAAGGTCATCATGTCGAAGCCGTTCAGCAGCGCGAACCCCAGGACCGGATGAGCCTTGCAACAGAGTGAACCAACCGGCTGCGGAGTCCGGCGGGACACTCGGCCCGGATCGGGTAACCCCAATCGCCCTCAAGAGCAGGAACTCGCTGCTCAGCCACCTTCTGAAGACCACAAGGGAAAGCACAGCGGCCACGCAGCCGATTCTGTAAAGTCGGGCTTCTCCCGAGCCCACCTTCTTCGCGGCATTAGTCAAATTCTCAAGGCTTCTCATCGTCGTCACTCGTCAACCGGAGTTCAGGTGAGTCGCTCGTATCCAACAGTCTGGGCGAAGAGCACCTTGTGCTTTTCTGGGAGACGCATTGCCTTGGTCAGCCTAGCGCGATCTACCGATCCGCGGAAGACGGTCGCCAATCCTTCCGAGGCGCAAAACAGGTACACATTCTGTGCGATGAAAGCGGAATCGACCGGGACGAATGTATCCTGCTCACCAGGGTCGTCGCCTGCCTTGCTCAGATCGGCGACATAGACGAGATTGAGCGGCGCTTCCGTGGTGAACGACTGCGTGCCGGTCAGGCCACGAAGATCGTCGGTCATGACGCAATCGAGCACGTGCGCCTTCGCGTCGAAGACGAACAGGCCGTCGGCAGTGGCCAGAAAGATCTCGATCTCCTGCCAGTTTCTTGCCGATGGCGCGGTGCGCCGTCCATCAGGCCGGTTGATACCAAACGCGGCCCACAACAGATTGGAAAGCATCTGACGCGGCAGTCTGTCGGGCTTGAAGTCGCGGATGGATCTGCGGTCCTGCAGCACTTGCATCAGGGGACGGCCGATGGTGGTTTGCGGTTTGGGGAGCAGGATTCTTGCAGGTTCGAGTTTCCGGCCTGGATCGGACCGGAGTTCCGATTTGCCCGGCTGGCCTGCGTCTGCGAATCCGATTCCCGTTATTGCAGCGGCGGCCAACCCGCCGAGACAAGTTCTGCGGTTCAGATCCATGAATGCCTCACCTTTCGTGGTTATGCACCATGTGGAGGGATATTGACGGCCGCTGGCGGAGAACTCGCGAGTGGCTGCTGCGCAGAAATGCTCGCTACGACTTCGCCAAGGCTGTAGTAATCGCCCAGCCCTGAAGACGTTGTGCAGAGACAAAGTGGCCGGAGTTTCTCGATGTCGAGCATTCCATTGACCAGGCACTCTTCAGCTACATATGTCTCCCGAATCGTTCCGATGACCAGCGTATGATCACCGATTTCAACGAACTGCAGCACCTCGCATTCCATATTGATAGGACATTGCTCGATCATGGGAGCAGCCCTCAAGTTGCCACCGAATACGCTGAGCTTGCATGCTTTCACCTTGTCAACAGTGGCGCCCGAAACACTGCCGCAGTAGTCCGCCATGCCGACCATATCCGCCGTAGGAAGGTTTAACGAGAAAGCCAGATGTTCCCGGATTCCCTTGAGCGAATAGCGTACGTTTCGAATCGCAACGGCGATGGTTGGGGGATTTGCACTGGCACTGCCGAGCCAGGACACCGTGAGGAAATTGGGCTTTTCTTCGACAATCGTTCCGACGAGGACGACAGGTTTGGGATTGAGGAAGTGCTGGGGACCCATGCGTCGCTTATCCATGATCCCTACCTCGCACGTGGATCTTCTGCAAATTGAACAAAACGGGATCGCCCTCATGTGCGGCAGATCACAAGCGCAGGAGCGGCGGAGGATTCGCCCTGCCGGAGGGCCCTAATGTAACCATTTGGCAAACGGCAGTCTGTGGCTCTCATCACGTGGCGTGGTCTATTGACGTGAAGGCTCTTGCGCAATCGGGTCAACGGGTGGGAACCGGCGAGTGTATCCTCTGCCAGAGATGCGTGCAGGCGTGTCCCACTGGCGCTCTTCGAGCGACTTTTCGCTTTGATGTTATGTGAACAGGCGATAGGTTTTTCAAAGGCAAGGAGCGATCTTCGACGGCTCTATCCGCACCTTCGTCAACGGCCGGGCACGCGCATCGTGATTGTTTCGAGTTCCATAATCAGGCAGGAAGCTCGACTTCAACAATTTGCAGAGCGAGCGCCGATATAAGCCAATGTTTCAAGCCTATGCACAATCCAAGCTGGCCGACTCGCTGTTTGCTCTTGAACTCTACCAGCGTCTTCGTGCCATCCATTCTCCAGTCATCGTCACGTCGGCACATCCAGGCTATGCCATTACTAATCTGCAGACGAACGGTCCTGGCGAGTTCAAGGGACTCATGCGGCTGCTCGACACCATCCTCAAGCCTACCCTTTCCCAGGATGCTGCACATGGAGCACTCCCAACTTTGTTCGCAGCAACTTCGCCGGACACTATTCCCAGAGGCTACTACGGTCCAGATGGTCTCTTCGAACTGAAAGGGCATCTCCGATGGGTTCCTAAAAAGAGGACTGCATCTCACGGAGAGAATGTGTTTCTGCCCTGGTTTGTCAGGCAGCAGGTCTGAGGGATCCTTGAATCTTCTCGCGGAGTATCCAGTTGAGCGCGAACAGTGCGCCGATCAGGAAGACCGGACCAGCGATGAGGACATAGGTATACAGCGGGAACCGTCCACCGAAGCTGCAAACGTAGAACACGCCGAGGGCGATGTATCCTACACCGCCAATCCACTCCCATTTCCAAGCCAAAATCAGCACTGCGAGCAGCACGAACGTCGGCATCAGATGAATGGACAACGCGAGCATCAAACGCCAGAACGGCAGGTGTTCGCCGAAGACGTCGAGAGCGAAGATGCCGACAAATACCGCAAAGAGAATTGCGAGTATGCGGGGTACCCAGTAGAGGAACCGTTTCGAGACTGACGTCATAAGCGCCTCCTTGCCTCGAGCCGATACGACGGCGAAGTGACTGAAGCTTCGGTACAGCAGCTACTTTGATCGGTATCCTGCATCGCCCACTTGCCGTGGCCGAATGGCCGATGACTCATGTACCGAGACGTGACGAGTTGGTTCGCATATCAACCGTCGATCGAGAAGCAGATTGATGTAAGTTATCCTAAGCCCTTCTCGCAAAGATCCGATTCCGTTTAGGACAGTTTCGAAGGTGTCACATCCGGAGATGCACATCGGTTCCGCCTACGGTTATTTGATCGACCGACTCCGGTTGTGCACCTCCAGCCGGAAACTGGGTGACGGGCAAGGGCTAAATTACAAACGTCTCACGAGGTTCACGGTCCGTGAACAGAGCAAACCTCTCCTTGAGAGGGGGTTGAGACTAGACCTCGGATAGGTATTGGGAAACGGGGATCGCGCCAGGTTTCACTTGGCAGGCGAGCTTCTGAGTGATCCCAGGAGGTACATCAGGCTTCGGCATTTCAGCGGGGACTGCGCGAAACTCCGGCAGCAATTGTCGCAAGCCGTTCCCGGATGATGGGAACTCTTTCGCTGTCCAAGACAAATCCAGGAAGAACATCAATAAACCGGGATTCCGCCAACAGCGATTTGGCTGCTTCCGCAAGGTAGTCTTGCAGATCCTGTGGCGATTCGGCGATCTCTTGTAACAACGTATTTCGCCCCTCGATGACGGCGACAAAATCTTCAAGGTCGTGGCTGGCTTGAAAGTCCATGCGGCCCCGTCCCCTGAAGGCTTCCATCTTCGTCCCCAGGAAGAATGGTGCGTCGATGACGCGGATCGCTTTCCCGCGCGACAGATTCACGGTGGATGAGTGGCGCAGCGCTGACTCATACCAAACGTTCGTAAATCCGAGCACGTCTTTGCTCAGCGCCAACACATCCAGTGTCAGAGTGCCGTTATGCCAGCGGCAAGTGAGATCGGTGTCTTCTGTGAAGTGAGCTGCGCGGAGACGATCTGAAAATGCAATGTAATCAGCGTAGGTGACAATTTCAGCAATTACATCGACGTCGGTCGTGCCGCGGATTGGAGCGGCGGCCTCGTCGGTGATAAGCAGGCCCAGAGTCACGCCGCCCACGAACACGATCTCGTCCAGAAAAGGAGCAAGTTTCCGGACGGCGTCTTCGAGCAATGGAAGGTTTGGATCAGACATTGATCTCTTTTTCCAGGAGTTCGATTGCAAGGTTCCGTTCGCGGGCTCGTCCGCTGCGGATTGCATCGCAGAGCGCCAATACACCGTAAAACTTGGGATCTTGCAAGGCGGCTTTGGGTGCGCCCTTATAGAGTGGAGCAAGCGAAATGCCGCGCACTTTTCCTTCCGCATACGGCCAGACCGCAGGAGGCTCGCGATCCTCCAGAAAACGTGATTTGAGCGGTTCGGCCGACGCGGCGGTCAGAACGCCGCGAACCATTGAACCCCTTCTGGGCGGAAAGACGTACTTCAATCCGTGGGAAAGGAATTCCATGAGAGCGGATCTGTTGACTCTCTTCTCCGGACCCGCAATGTACAGCAAGTCCGCCTCCACGCAACGCTTCAGGGCCTTTGACACCTCGGACGGGGAGATGCACAGGCTTTCAGCAAGATCTTTGGATTGTAGCCGCGGCCCATCCTGAATGGCGAGTTTGAGGAGGAGCGCAATGTCCTGGCCTTGCATGGGCCTATTGTATCTCCAATTTCCAATTTGGAAATTGGAAATCGACGACCAGAGCTGGCTGAGCGCTATAGACCGGAATTGGCTGTTGACTACTCATGAGCGCTCGCCAGGGAACCGGGCCACGGTGCTGTTCGCTAATGTTGCTAGGATTCTCATCAATGTGTTCTGGTTCTCAGCAGTGCGTTAATGTTGCCCAATGGGAGCGCCCTTTCACGGCGATAGCACGGGTTCCAATCGCATCGGGGCGCCGAGATTCAGTGCATGTTCTGGTGCATGTTCGCCTGCGACATTACTGCCTTTTTCTGCGACATCCTGCAAATTTGTACTGACGGGCAGGTCTTTCATTCTGTGAACGTTATGCGAATCCGTGCGTTGACGTGCGTCTTGCTGCAACATTCCAAGATTTGGACTCAAAATCCGTCGAAGGCAACTTCATGGGGGTTCAACTCCCCCTCCCGGCACCAATCTAAGGTCAGGAAATACAATAAGTTACGCTGTTTTATCTCCGTCATTCCACCTTGCTCCTTTCCTGCTCTGGAGGGCTGGTGCATGTTGGGTGTGTGACTCCTGCGATATCCTGCGATCTCCGGATTCGGTGGCTTCCCGCTGAATTGCGGGGGTCTGTTTGTCAGCGGCGGAAACATGGCCAATATCGTTTGTTTTGCCGCGCCATCCAGCGAGGAGTTTCAATATGCCGAAAGTTGCGCGCCTCATCTTACTTGCCCTCCTTCCCGTGCCCGCGCTTTGTGCCGCGTCCAAGCCGACGGGACCAGGGAGAATCACGGTTGCACAGCTGGAGCAGTCCCTGGCTGCGGCCGATGGCCAGACCGACGCGCAGGTTAACCAGCAACTTGCCGGCATGGAGTTATCCGAACGGCTGAGCGCGGCGAAGTTTGCGCAGTTGAACGCCGCGCTGCTTGGTGAGAAGTCCAGGCTGGAGCTGTTGATCCTGGCGGACCATGCCGCATTTCTGAAGCCTCGTTGCCGATCCTACGCCCGATGCGGCTGCCACGCGACAGATGCTGGTGCAGATTGTGAACTACGTGAACACCACCGCGCGGCAGTTGCCGAACCTGATTGCGACGCGGGAGACAGCCGGCTTTGAAGACCGCCCGCAACAAGACGTTCAGCAGGAGACGGCGGTGGTCGGGTTGAGTTATTTGCCGCTGCACCTGGTGGGCAAATCCAGTTTCGTGGTGACGTACCGGGAGCGCAAGGAAGTGGTGGACGAAGCCGCCACGAAGGCCCTGAAGCATGGACCGCAGATTGGTGGCCTGGTCACATCAGGGAGTTCGGTCCCGTCTTGAGCACAGAGTGCCGCAGACCATCGAAGGCGCCTTTGCCCGGGGCGCAAAGGAGATGATCGTTGTGCTTCCGGATTCAAAGACCATTTACAACGGCTCAATGTATTCCAGTTCCGTGACCACGGGCGACTTTGAGCGGTTCATTGCGCACGATGTGGTCGCATACATCGACGCGCACTGTCGCACCATTCCCGAGCGCACCAGTTGCGGCCTGGTGGGCCACTCGATGGGCGGCTACGGAGCCTCGCGTATCGGCATGAAACACCCCGATGTCTTCGGCGTCCTCTACATCATGAGCCCTTGCTGCATGTCGCCAATGGCCGGCGGCGGGCCAGGCCCTGCCGATCAAATGAAGGAGCGGGCGATTGGCAGCGAAAAGAAGGTTGCGGCAGCCAAGTCCCCGGCCGACCTTGCCGCTCAGTCGCCCGGTTTCGCCGCCGCCCAGTATGCAACAGCAGCAGCGTGGGCGCCCAACCCGAAGAATCCGCCGCTCTATTTCGATCTACCGACGAAGGATGGGGTTCCGGTGCCGGAAGTGCAGGCAAAATACACGGCCAATGCGCCCTTGGTTTTTGTCGACCAGTACGTCGGAAATCTGAAGCAGTATCGCGCCATCGCCATGGATGTCGGCGATCAGGATGGCCTCCGCGTCGACGCCGGCAAACTCCACTCGATCCTCGACAACTACGGAATCGCGAACAGTTTTGAAATCTATCCGGGCACGCACACTAGCGCCGTCGCGGATCGATTTCAGAATCACGTTATTCCGTTCTTCAGCAAGAACCTCTGCTTCCGGGCAGATTGCCAGTAGCGGAAGTTACGCTGACGGATACATCGAGCGCGACACAGCGCCCTGATGCTTGAGAATAAGCAAAATGGTCGGTTACGGCGCATCACGGCTGGCGCCGACAAGGCTTACGACGGCAGCGATTTCCTGCGAATAGTGTGGGGATTGAACGTGACCCCGGTTAAAAAAGACCGACACGGGCGCAACAGCAACCTGGACCGCAGAACTTCACTTACAGTCTTCTGGCACCAAAGATCAGGCAAACCAGTGCGCCTACCAACAATAGGTGGCAACAACATCCGGGGCACTTGGGAGTTGATTCGTGACAGTTGTGTGCAAAACGATCTGTATATTCTTCTTTTCCCAGCCGTTAGGGAGGGACTTGACCAACGCCGAAATGGACTGTGAATTGGTGAGGAAGTCGGCAGCAGCCTGAGTTCCTGCGTATCCCACTCCAGCCGCGGCAATCACTGTCGTGCCGGTCTTCGAGTTCAATATCCGGGAGACGATTGCGTAGTCCTCAGTGAACCCAGCACTGGCAGACCAGCGCTTTCGTGGGTCAGAGCGGTCCACTATGCTCGACGGCCCGTCGAAGACAAAACGCAAATTCTCAGTGACAGAGAGGGTCCACGAGTTGTTGTGCGCCCCGATCAGTATTGTGGGACTTTCACGCAGATCGCCGAAGGCCACATCTTCCCCGTACCTGATGTTGAACTTTCTCTCGCGGCGAACCAGAAGGGACTCGATCTTCGTAATCGCTGCGACGTCTCCAATTGTGACGAACGTGTCTTTCGCGGGATATAGATCCTGCCCGTCAATCTTCGTACCCGGAGGCAAGGGAATGTATGATTCGAATCCCATTTCCTCAGCGGGGTTCCGGGGGTGTTCACGGTAATAGGCAGCCAGATACGCAGGAGACAATTGATAGACAGCGTTGCCGCCGACATAGATCAATGTGTTCTGGTGGCTGTCTAAAATCGGCGTCCAAAACCGGTTGAAGGCACGCGTCTCCGAGGATGGTATCCAGCGTAATATCACCAGGATCAGGAGCACTACTGCGAAGGCAGCATTGATGGACCATGTGCGTTGGCTAAATCTTCTCGAGGATGGGGAAACCATCGGTTTCGCCACAACCACTTGGGGAATCGGGGAGATCTCAGGTTCAACAGGTTTGGAGCTCAGCCCAGGTCCGTGCGGCGGAGCCGCAGGTAGATGACTCCGATTCCCGTCAATTCGTCCAAATACGGCCCTGAAGGAGCCGAGAGGGACGCTTATCCGGACGGCATGTTCATGCTCGATTTGATAGTAGAGCGCCAGGCGCTTCCTCACCTCGGCTACGCGGGCGCGCACGATCGGGTCGGAATTGGTGTCGTAGTCTGGTGGTCTGCCGAAGACCTCGCTTCCGATCACTCTCTCTTTCAGCAACTCCGCGTGCCCTGACACCGTCTTGTCGACGATGAATCGCAGCAGATCCTGAGCCTGCTTGCTGGCGCGAAAAGGATTACTGATCAAGATCTCTGCAAGTGCCTTTTGAATCAGTTCCGCCAGGCCATTCTGGGGTAGGGATCCGCCCTGCGAAGATTCCTCGGATTCAAGTGCGTGACCCATCTGACCCCTGAGTTAAAAGTGCCTGCGCCGTACTCTACTCCAGCCATGACGGTGCTGACAAGTCCAGCGTTTTGTTGCAGAACGTCACGTACAGTACCATACAGCACCTTGCGGATAACCATAAAGTTATCGCTTACTTGCTTCCGCGGTGAAAGGTGTGTCCGCGTCTGATTTGTATTCCCTCATCCAGACTGCGCAGGCGTCGTGACCGGTTCCGAAGGTCATTCGGCCAGATCGCAAGACACACCAGTGAAGAGTTCAGGAGGCAAGATGACCAGGTTACGTCTCATCGTTTTGACAGTCATGGTAGCTACTATCGGGCTGGCTTTCCCCTCAATGCTCCATGCTCAATCCAAAAGTACGACGGCATCGCTGTCCGGCTCAGTTACCGACTCCTCCGGGGCGAGAATTGCCAAAGCAACAGTGAAGCTCACGAATCCAGAAAAGCAGATCAGCCGAACCGGCACCACGAGCGCGACAGGAGAGTTCTCCTTCGCCTTTCTTCCGGAGGGCACCTACACCCTCGAGGTCACCGCCCAGGGATTCAAAACCACTCGCCAAAACGGCATTGTCCTGTCTGCGGGAGATACGGTCGCGGAAAACTTGTCTTTAACCATCGGTGCCACCGAGCAGATCGAGGTCAGCGCCAGCGGGCCGCTGCTTCAAACCCAGGACGCGAACATCAGCACGCAGCTCGAAACCAAGCAAATTGAAGAACTTCCTCTCAATCTCAGAAATGTGCTCAGCTTCGCAACGCTGGATTCGGCAGTAAACGTGCAGGGCGACCGGCAGCTCCTAGCGGCGGGTGGCAGCGAAGACACGGCCGACCAGGATTATTCGTTCATGAATTTTGGCGGCGGCTACTTCGGCAACAACCTTTACCTCCTGGAGGGAGGTTATGACGTGGCCCAGGGCTGGGGAGGCATCCTGTACGTGCCCGCCCCCGAGGATACAGACCAGGTCAAGGTCACGAGCTACTCCTTTTCGGCCCAGTATGGATGGAGTACCGGCAATGTGATCAGCCTTACCACCAAGGCTGGCACGCACGACTACCATTTCGTTGCGGACGAATACATACGCAATCCGAAACTCGACGCCAACCTCTATTTCAACAACCTCAACGGAGTGGTCAAGCCCAACGACCATCGCAATCAGTTCGGGTTCGCCGGTGGCGGTCCGTTGTATATCCCCGGCATCTACAAACAGCGGGACAAAACTTTCTTCTTCGCCAACTATGAGGGATTGCGCCTCAATGGCGCGGGCAGCTATGGCGCACAGGTACCCACCACTGCCCAATTGGGAGGGGATTTCTCGGCCCAGCTCACGAGTATATCCCTGGGTACCGATTGCCTCGGCCGTCCCATCTATCAGGGCGCCATCTACAATCCTTACGCGTTGTCCACCTGTCCAGACGGGAGCACCGTTCGCGATCCCTATCCAGGGAACATCATCCCCACAAGCGGGCCAGGCGCAATCGACTCTCTGGCCAAGAAATTTGCCACCGGCAACTACTGGCCGGCACCCAAAAATGCAGGCGGTCAATTCAATTTCAATACCAGCGCCAGCGCAGCCACCACTTCCAACGAGTGGGGAATTCGCATCGACCACAACATCAACGCGAACAATCGTATCTACGGGCAGTTCTCAAACAAGCACGAGGGGAAAGTCCAAACCCCGCCCTTTTATGGAGACGATATCGCCGGGCCTTACGTCTTCGATCCCAACAACCGCATGTTTGGAGTTTTGGGTTACTCTCACGTTTTCAGTCCAACTCTGGTCCTGACCAGCGAGTTGTTCTTCATTCGCAATCCCGGCGGCAACGTTGTCCAGGGCTACCCGTTCAAGCCTTCCTCGCTGGGGCTGCCGGCCCAACTCGATACGTGGACTCCGCAGTTTCCCCAGGTTCAGTTCGGCAACACTTTTGGCGGAAATTCATTCTATGCTCCCCTGGGGTCAACACAAAACTCCGGCGAGGCCAGCTTCCCTCAGAACAACGGCAGCCTGACCATCGACGTCAACAAGAACTTGAAGACACATTCCGTTTCGGTCGGGTATATGGGCGTTTGGCAAACAGACGACGGCGGCAGACTTACTCCGACCGTATTCAATTTCTCCAATGGGATGACGGCGGGTCCTAACCCATCGCAACTGACCAACGGTACGGGAGACGCCCTAGCTTCGTTTATGGCGGGCGCCGGCAACTCCGGAGTCGGTTCGGCCGGCTCCACAGGTTTCAATGCCTATCCGGCGCCCACCTACTACATGCATGGCATGTACGTTCAGGACGACTGGAAGACGACTCGAAAGCTGACCTTAAATCTCGGCTTCCGCTATGACATCCAGATGCCAGTGACGGCGCGGCACAACGAGCAGGCATATTTTGATTTGCATGCCCTCAATCCGATCAGCGTGACGACTGGAATTCCAGTCTATGGCGAAATCGTCTACAACAAGCCCGGCGACCGTGGTCTCTATCACAGTAATCTGCGCGACCTTGCCCCTCGCGTTGGCTTTGCGTATGCCATCATGCCGAAGCTGGTCATGCGCGGCGGCTACGGCCTCTATTACTCGAGAAACTTCTACGGTGGCAACGGGCCGGACCCCGGCTATTCGACATCGACAGCGTGGACTTCGTCGGCCGACGGCGTCCACGTCATTACGCCCCTTGCCCAGGCATTTCAATCCGGACTTGTCCCGGTCACCGGCAATTCCCTGGGAGGCCTTACGAGTGTCGGTCAGACTCCCAGCGTAGTAAATCCGAACCGTCCCGATCCTCTAACCCAGCAATTCAGCTTTGGATTCCAGTACGCCTTTAGTCCTAATGACGTGCTCGATGTTAACTACGTGGGCAGCCGTGGAAGTCGAATAACCCTCGGCGGCATGAACTACGGCCAACTGAATCCCAAGTATCTTTCCATGGGTTCGGTGCTGAGCCAAACCTTGCCCAACCCCTATGCCGCCGCGTTAAGCTCCCTGGGGCTTTCCGCGCCGAGCTGCCCCTACACGGTGGCGCAATCCCTGATGCCCTATCCGGAATTCTGCGGCGGCGTTTCAGCGATTGACGAACCGGTCGGAATCAACAACTACAACGCATTGCAGGCCAACTTCAAGCACCGTTTCGGCCAAGGCCTGATCTTCACGGCCTCTTACACCTTTTCGAAGTTCCTCTCCGATGTTGGCGGCCCTGAAGAATGGGGCTCCATCAACGGCGATCAAGGTGGTTCCAGTATCCGCAACTTCTATGACCTGAAGGCGGATTGGTCGGTGGACGGAGGCGATATCCCACACTCTCTCGTTTTGAACTATGTATATGATTTGCCGGTTGGTCGGGGCAAGCGGGTGGGCGGCGGCATGAACGCGATCGAGGATGCAGTCGCGGGCGGCTGGCAAGTGACGGGTATTACAACTGCCCAAAGTGGTTTCCCGATGTCCATCGGTCCTAGTGGAAACGCCGCCAGCGTATATGGCGGAAATCAGCACGCCGATTTGACTGGACAGCCGTTTAAGAGCGGCACTTGCGGAGGCACCAATGGGGTTCCCGCCATTCCTGTTGGAACAAAATACTGCTTCTTCAACCCGGCGGCCTTTAAGGCACCGGCAGACTACACATTCGGCACTGCTCCTCGCTACCTTTCCAATCTGAGGGCTCCCGGTTATGTGGATCAGGATCTGGCAATTCAGAAGTGGTTCACACTTAAGGAACGACTCCGCTTGCAGGTCGCCGTCCAGATGTTCAATGCTTTCAACCACGCCAACTTCGGGATACCCAGCGCCACCATCGGCAACCCCAACATGGGCTTGAGCACGAGCACCCAAGGAGCGAGACAAATGCAGGGTGCGCTGAAAATAACCTATTAGAGCCCATATGCGACGGAGAAAACTTCTTGCGCTGGCTACAGCGATTCCGCTCACGATTTTATCCGCGAGCGGAATCACTGCGGCGCAGGATCTCGATCAGACCGTTCGATCTCTCCTGGCTGAAGCCCGCGTGGCCCAGTCCCGGGGAGACTTTTCCCAGGCTGCCGGAGCGTATCGAAAGGCAGTCGCCCTTGAACCTTCCGTCCCAGAACTATGGGCGAACCTCGGCCTGATGGACCATGAATTAGGCATCTCCACAGAAGCGATTCAGACCTTCAGGCAGGCCATTCGACTCAACCCCTCGTTGTTCGCTCCGCAACTGTTCCTGGGCATCGAGTACCTCAAATCCAAAAATCCCGAGGCTGCCATTCCGTTCCTTGAAAAGGCCGAACAGCTTAAACCCGATGATTTGCAGGCAGCTCTCAATCTCGCGAAGGCGTACACCATGGCGAACCAGGCCGATCGCGCCGCCGATGCCTACTCGATTGCCTCCCGCTTGACGCCGAACGACGGAAATACCTGGATCAATCTCGGCACAGCATATCTGCAGGAAGTGGAGAATGACGCGCGTCTCATGACCTCCGACTACAGTCACTCAGCTTATGTCAGCCTGCGTGCAGCGGAGACCCTTGCCGAAGAGGGCAAGCCGCTTCAAGCCGCCAATGCCTATCAGGCCGCAATCGCTTCCGGCTCACCTCCACCTTGCACACATGCGGAATTCGGTATCACGCTCCTTCGCACCAGAAACGTAGCTGAGGCGCGCAATCAATTTGAATTGGAAAAGAAAACTGGATCTCGATGCGGGCTTGCAGCGCTCGGTTCGGCAGTGGTCCAGCTTGTCGAAGGGGATCCAGCAGGTGCATTGACGAAATTGATTGCTATTGCGATGGCTGATCCGGGTTTCGTCGCATCGAGCTTGCCGCTGTTTCGCGATGCAGTTTCTTCCGATCAGGTGAAGTCGCTGATCGATTTGAGTCGAACGCGAACCAACGACCGCAGCGCACCACTCGAGATCGGCTCGCTCCTAGCCAAGGCATTTGATGCCGATGACACGCCGGAACAGATCGAATTCAGTAATGTGGCCAGGCCCTCAGGCCAGCGAACGGCAGCGTCAGCCAGTGCCAGGAGTCTCTATGCAGCCGGCCGGTTCGCCCAATGCCGTGATGCACTCAAGCCGTCACTCGCCACCATTGGCGGTGATCAGTTGCACCTTCTTGCCACGTGCTCTTTCTATGCGGGGGATTACCGCACTGCGTCAGCCGCCGCTCAACGCTTGAAGAGCAGTCGCGCAAGTCGCGTGCAGGGTCTGTATTGGGAGTGCAAGTCCGATCAGAAATTGGCAATCTCAGCTTTGACTCGAGCTGGCGAAATCGATGCCAACTCTCCGCGCATGCACGTTTTGCTCGGCGATGTCTTCCGTCAAAAGCGTCGTTGGGAAGATGCCGAAGAGCAATACACAAAGGCCGTTTCCCTCGATCCGAAGAGTCACAGCGCCCGTCTCAGCCTGGCAATTACCCTGTTCACCGAACTGAAAACCGACGAAGCACTCAATATCGACCGCAGCCTCTTGGCGGAAGAGCCGAACGATCCTGAAGCGAATCTGCTAGCGGCCGAGGCCCTTGTCCAGAAAAACCTCTACTCCGAAGCTGAGCCGTATCTCTCGCGGTGCGGAAACCTCAAACCGGAATTGATGCCTCGTTACCATGCACTCCTGGGACAGGTCTATGCGGCCACCGACCGTCTTCCAGCTGCGATCTCTGAGTACAAAGAAGGACTATCAACTGATGAAGACGGAAGCATCCATTATCAGATCGGCCGCCTCTATCAGAGGTCGGGTGACAAAAGCGCCGCCGAGGAGGCCCTCAGAGAATCCAAACGCCTCCGGCATCAATGGGACAGCCGCGCACGCCTCACACCAGACCAGATGCCCACAGATACCAGTCGTCCATAGCAAATCAGTCCGAGTTTAGCTTCCTGTTGAAGTGCACCCGCGACCTTTTTTTGACCCTTGTGATCAGGAGCCTGTTGAATGTTTACTGCCTCTTCCAAGACGCTCTCTCTCTTAACCGCATGTCTCCTAGCGCTGGGCCTCACCGGAATAACACTCCGCAGTGATGCGGAAGACATCGAGCAAACCGAAAATGGCGCGATTGTGCGGACTGCAACGGGCATGATCCGAGTCGAACTCTGCTCCGAGGGGGTGGTTCATATCCTCGCCAATGCGACAGGCTCGTCCATCAAACCCCTTGTGCCAACCATTGTGCGCCCCTGCACTGGTGCGGAATTCACGAGTTCGTCCGACGCCTCTCACGTCTATCTTCTGACCAAAGCACTCAAGGTCGAAGTTGCCCGGGACACGGGAGCTATCCGCTTTTTGACCTCGGATGGACAGACCATCCTCAGCGAACAACCTGATCACGGCCGTATTGTTACGGCATCGGACTCGCATGGCGCGATCCAGCAGGAGTTCCTGTTATCTCCAGGCGAAGCAGTTTACGGATTGGGGCAGCATCAAGAGGGATTCTTCGATATACGCAACATACCCATCCGGCTGCTGCAGGCAAATACAAATATCGCGATTCCGTTCTTGCTTTCAACAAAAGGCTACGGCCTCCTCTGGAATAACGCGGCTCTTACGGACTTTGATCCTGCGGGTCAGCCCGTCAAACTTGACGACAAAGGGGTTGGTACTTTCCGAACCAAAGAGGCCGGGGATTACGGATTTCTTCTTAGCGGAAACTACCGTGGAAAGCTTCGTCTTTCGGTTGATAGTCAACAAATCATCGACATAACCAACATGTGGGTTCCAGGCTCTGCAGGCGCAAAGCTACACCTCTCCGCGAACTCAGATCACTCCATCGTGGCCGAAACCGCAGGAGACACCCAACTGTCTGTTCGTGCCCCTGCGGACACCATGGCCTTTCGTTCTGAAGCCGGTCAGGCAGTTGACTATTACTTCATCTACGGACCCGAGCCGAGCCGCGTCATCGCACAATACAGGGAATACACGGGACCGGCTCCCTTGCTGCCGCGATGGGCTTACGGCTTTTGGCAATGCCGGGAACGCTACTCAAGTCAAAAGCAGATTCTCGATACTGCTGAAGAGTTTCGCAAACGGCAGATCCCCGTAGATGCCCTCGTCCAGGATTGGCAGTACTGGGGAAAGTATGGCTGGAATGCCATGCGATTCGATGAAAGTGAATATCCGGATCCAGCGGCGATGATGTCTTCTCTCCATCGCGAGAATCTTCACCTCGTCATTTCAGTCTGGGCCAAATTCGGAGCAGAGACAGCGGTCAATCGAGATATGCAGAACGCCCATTTGCTGCTGACGAGTGCGGCGAGCACAGGCGAGCCGGGTGAGACAAAGGAGCATGAGAACTGGGCAGACTTGTTTAATCCGAAAGCACAAACAGCTTTTTGGTCTGACATCGACCATGATCTATTTCGCTTCGGACTTGATGGATGGTGGCTCGATGCTTCCGAACCCGAGGGCGATCCTCTCAAGAACGATGAGACCTTTCTGGGACCGGGCAAAACCGTGCGCAATGCATTCCCGCTGTTCGAAACTTCCGCCGTCTATAAGGGACAACGAGCCGCGAACCCGGACAAGCGCGTCGTGATCCTCTCTCGCTCCGCGTATACCGGGCAACAGCGCAATGGTTCCATCTCCTGGTCGGGTGATATTGCCGGGGACTGGAGTACGTTGCGTCGGCAGATTCCTGCCGGACTCAGCTTCGGCATGTCGGGGTTTCCTTACTGGACAACCGATATCGGTGGATTCTTTCGCCCTGCCGACCAGTACACATCGGCGGACTACCACGAACTGCTCATTCGCTGGTTTGAATACGGAGCCTTCTGCCCCATCTTCCGCATTCACGGATTTCACTCCGAGACAGAGATCTGGAAGTACGGTCCCGAGGTGGAGAAGATCCTCCGACAATACGATGATCTTCGTTATCGCCTTCTGCCCTACATTTATTCCGCCGCCTGGGGCGCCACCAACCGCGGAGAAATCCCCATGAGAGCTCTACCCTACGAATACCCCACAGATCTCTCCGTCAGAAATGTCAGTGATCAATTCATCTTCGGCGATTCTCTGCTTGTCAATCCTGTTACAGAACGTCACGCCACCACCCGCAAAGTCGTCTTGCCGGCTGGCAATGAGTGGATCGACTTCTGGTCCGGGCAAAAGCAGCGCGGAGGGCAAACGATCACCGCAGATGCTCCTCTGGCCCAAATGCCGATTTTCGTAAAAGAGGGCAGCATCCTGCCCATGGGACCTGTCGTGCAGTCTGCCGCCGACAGCGAAGATCCATTGGAATTTCGCATCTATGCCGGCAAAGATGCCGACTTCGAACTGTATCAAGACATTGGAGACGGCTATGCCTACGAAAACGGTGCCAAAGCCACAATCCATCTCCACTGGGACAATCGCCGCAACGTACTGTCGATCGGAGATCGATCGGGTACATTCCCCGGGATGCGGACCAGGAACACCTTCCGCATCGTCCTCGTCAAGCCGGGCCACGGAACAGGAGCCGGATCTGATTCAAGCTACGATCGTTCCGTCACCTACGATGGCCATCAAATGAAAATCAATCTGAGTAGCAGGGTTAAACACAAAATAGTTCTGCGCTTTCCCTCAGGATCCGGCAACGATGAACTTCTGCCTTTGGAGGCTTTTAATTGATGAACCGCAGGCTGTTTCTCAAAAGTGGGATATCCATGATCGCGCTGTCGCGGATGGCGCATGCGTTGGGAGATTCGCAGTTCTTCCACGGAGAAGTTCCGCAGGGTCCCTTCCTTCCATTTTGGGAGTCTCTGAAGTCGTATCAATGCCCGGACTGGTTTCGCGATGCGAAGTTCGGAATCTGGGCACATTGGAGTCCGCAGTGTGTTCCGGAGCAGGGCGACTGGTACGCGCGCAATATGTACATCCAGGGTTCGCGTCAATACGAGTATCACGTCAAGCAATACGGGCATCCATCGCAGTTCGGATACAAAGATCTATGCCCTCTATGGAAGGCCGAGCGATGGGACCCCGAGGCGCTGGTTAAGCTTTACAAGCGCGCCGGCGCGGAGTATCTCGTCTCCCTGGCGACTCATCACGATAACTTCGATTGTTGGGACTCGAAATATCAGCCTTGGAATTGCGTCAACATCGGTCCCAAACGCGACATCGTGGGAACGTGGTCGAAAGCTGCCCGCTCGAATGGACTACGATTTGGCGTGAGCTATCACGGAACGCCTCATCGGGTCTGGGACGAGTTCCTCCCCGTACGCTACAAGAGCGACACCACGGGCCCGCTCGCCGGCGTCCCGTACGATGGCGTGCAGACAATGGCGGACGGCAAGGGCAAATGGTGGCAAGGCATGGACCCTCAGATGATCAATGGCAAGCCGCACCAGAAAGGGTCGCCATGCCCGGAGTTTGTTCAGCAGTTCATGGTCCGCGTGCAAGATGTGATCGATAAATACACACCAGATATTTTGACTTTCGACGACGGTGCAAAGTTCAACTTCGATGCCGGCGGCCCCGCGGCCCCGGACCTGGGAGTGTGGCTGGGAATACCGGACCTTGCGCCGCAAATCATCGCATATTTCTATAACAAGAACATCCTTGCTCATTCCGGTCGTCTGGAAGGCGTAGTAGACCTTAAGGAGGTCCCTGAGCCGATATGGGGTACACTCACTCGCGACTTCGAAATGTCGCTTGCCGATCAGCTTCAGAAGGATCCTTGGCAGACCGAGGCATGCATCGGGAGTTGGCACTACGAACGGGCCCATTTTGAAAACCATACTTACCAGAAGGCCTCCTTCATCATTCCGTTCCTTGTCGATATTGTTAGCAAGAACGGCAATCTCCTTCTCAGCATCCCATTGCCAGGGCATGGAGAGCCGGATAGCGATGAGACTGCCTTCCTGGGCGAGCTTGCCGACTGGCAGCAGGTGAACTCCGAAGCAATCAAGGGCACTCGCCCATGGACCATCTATGGTGAGGGTCCGTCGACGGAAGCCAAAGAAATACCATCGTACCAACTATCGAGAATAAAATTCGATCACACAGACATGCGGTTCACCACAAAGGGTGAAACTCTATACGCCATCGCTTTGGGCTGGCCATCGGACAAGCAGGTATTGATTAAATCGCTCGCAAGCACAACACCGCAGTATGAGCGCCAAATTGGAAGAGTGGAACTGCTGGGAGCGAAGAGCGACCTCAAGTGGACGAGGGAGTCAACCGGACTTAGGATTCGGGTCCCTCAAGACCCACCCTGTCGTCACGCCTATTGTTTCAAAATATCGCCGGCATGAAGACAGTTGTCGGACCGGATGAGCGGGTATCGGCATTGAAAACTGCGTGAAATCGGGTCGGAGTGAGCGGCGGATGAAGCGGCCACTCCACGTTCAATTTGGCACGCCTCCGATGTGGAACTAACATGCTATCGTTTAAGTTATCGATTACTACAACGTGTTTGAAAAGGCGGAGTTCGATGCAATCTCATTCTCAATCAGTTCCCTCCGATGGTGCGACCGTCGATCCGATACGAGTTCCTTCTCGGATGTTGAAGACCGGTGCCCGGATTCCCGCCATCGGGCTGGGGACTTTCGGCTCGGATCACGTTTCGCATGAGACCGTCGCCGAAGCGGTGCAATATGCGGCCTCGATCGGCTACCGGCATTTTGACTGCGCTTCGGTGTATGGCAATGAACATCGAATCGGCGATGTCCTCAGCCGGCTCTTTCAAAATTGGCTGCGCCGTGATGAGGTTTGGATTACATCCAAGCTCTGGAACGACAAGCACGGGGAAGACGATGTCGTCGCGTCATGCGAAAAATCGGTGGCCGATCTTCAAGTCGACTATCTTGACCTTTATCTGGTTCATTGGCCATTTCCAAATCATCACCCTCCGGGATGTGACGTCGCGGCTCGCAATCCAAATGCAGTGCCCTATATCCACGAGAACTACATGCGCACGTGGCGCAGGATGGAAGAGCTTGTCGATCGAGGGCTGGTTCGTCACATCGGGACTTCGAACATGACTGTCCCCAAGATGAAACTGCTCCTGCGCGATGCGCGCATCATGCCCGCTGTGAACGAAATGGAACTTCATCCGCACTTTCAACAGCCGGAGTTCTTCCGTTATCTGTTGGAAAACGGAATACAGCCAATCGGGTATTCACCGCTCGGATCGCCGGCGCGCCCGGAGCGGGATCGGACGCCGGAGGACACTTCACCGACAGAAGACCCCGTGATTCGAGCAATAGCGAAGCGGCTTGGGATTCATCCCGCCGTGGTGTGCATCAAGTGGGCCGTGCAGCGCGGACAGATTCCGATTCCTTTTTCAGCGAACCCGAAAAACATCCTTGCCAACCTTCTTGGTGTGGTTGGTGACCCGCTCAGCCGACACGACATGAACGAGATTGAAAAACTGGATCGCAATTGCAGGCTCATCAAAGGGCAGGTATTTCTTTGGAAGGACAATCAGCCCTGGCAGGACCTCTGGGACATCGACGGCGTCGTTACTCCCGCATAAGCAACCGTTAGTCAGATAAGGCGTCTCGCAGACGTCGATGCTTAGAACGTCGTGGTCGGAGCGCACCAGGAGATGAGTCAAATGTCTAGAACGATGATGGCGGCATTTCTTCCGGGAAACAGTACCGTTGAACTCAAGACTGTGCCGGTCCCGGTGCCTGGTCATGGCGAAGTTCTGATCGAAGTCAAGGCTTCAACCATCTGTGGTTCGGACATTCGCGCGATTTACCATGAGCACTTAGGCAAGGGCCCGGAAGGATACCAAGGCGTCATTGCCGGCCACGAGCCCTCAGGACAGATCGTAGAGACCGGCCCCGGCTGTCGACGATTCGAGACCGGCGATCGGGTGATCGTGTACCACATCTCCGGTTGCGGGGTTTGCAACGACTGTCGTCGTGGGTACATGATCTCCTGCACCAGCGCCGAATATCGCCGCGCCTATGGCTGGCAGCGCGATGGCGGCATGGCCGAGTATCTGCTCGCGGAAGAGAAGGACCTGATCCTTCTCCCCGATTCGCTAACTTACCTTGATGGCGCGCAGGTTGCGTGCGGTTTCGGCACTGTCTACGAGGCTCTCCAAAAAGTCGGAATCAACGGCGACGACGCAGTGTTGATTACGGGCCTTGGGCCGGTCGGCCTCGCGGCCGGCGCGCTCTGCCGCAAGATGGGCGCGGAGAAGATCATTGGTATCGATATCTTCGCGGAGCGCCGAGATATTGCGTTGCGCCTGAACTTATGCGACTCCGTGTTTACGGCTGGTTCTGACAACGTCGAGCAAGTGCGTGGATTGACTGGCGGTCATGGTGTCGAACGAGCAATCGACTGCTCCGCCAACGCGGAGGCTCGTGCAACAGCGATCCGAGCGACACGCAAATGGGGAAAGATGGTCATGGTCGGCGAAGGCGGTTCCGTGACCTTCAATCCGTCTCCCGACATCATTCACGATCAGAAGACAATCTACGGCTCTTGGGTAACATCGACCTGGCTGATGGAGGAACTGGTCGAGCGGCTGGTGCGATGGAATCTGCACCCTGAAGATATAGTCACTCACCGATTTCCCCTCGAGCAGGCAGACGAAGCTTACGAATTGATGTCTTCCGGTAGTTGTGGCAAGGTTGCGGTTTGCCCGGGTGCGGAGTAAGGCATGTACACTGCTCAGGCCGCAAAGAGTCCCGCACAATCTCAAAGTCCCAGCGAGTTTCAATTGATCAGCCGAGATTCAGAGAACAATCATTCCTGGGGGTCGGACCTTAAGCGCCTGCTTCCCTTGTTGGGCCATCGCAATTGGATTGTGGTCGCAGATGCAGCGTATCCTGCGCAGTCTAACCCGGGTATTGAGACCATCGCGAGCGAAGCCGATCATTTACCTGTGGTGAAGGCGACACTGGAAGCGATCCAGAACAGCAAGCATGTACGGGCAAACATCTAACTGGACGCGGAACTCGAGGCTGTCTCCGAACAAGATGCGCCCGGAGTTACGAACTACAGAGAAGAGTTAAGACAGCTTCTCGCCGGTCGAGATACGCATACGATTCCGCATGAGCAGATCATTTCTAAACTCGATGAAAGCGGCAAGCTCTTTTGCATTATCATTCTCAAATCGACCCTGGCCATCCCTTACACATCGGTTTTTCTGGAGTTGGATTGCGGATATTGGAGTCAAGAAGCAGAGCAGCGTTTGAGGCTGTCGATGGCGAGCGCAATCCATAACCACGATATGCACTAGAACTTCGGCAATGAAACTCAGAGGGGTGAGTGACAGCGACTTGCCCCATCGAAGCAATCTCCAGTCTTCAACATCTTTGCAGCACGAGGTGAGTTCCAATGAAGTGTCTTTCTCTGAAGAGCGGGTTAACCTTGACCCAGCGGCCTGCGATGTTGACCATTACGGTGACGGCCCTTGCCGTGCTGTTAAGCTCCTCGACACAGTTGACTGCGCAGTGTGCCGGGGAGGGGGGGAACAGCTTAGGGTTCGACATGGCGCCGGAGACCAGTCAGCGCGTAGTCGAGGACGCCGTCAAGCAGATCCTGACGACGATGGCTCCCGGCCCGGTGAAGCCAACCTGGGATTCGCTCGAGGAGAACTACAAGGTTCCCAGTTGGTTCCGAGGAGCGAAATTCGGAATCTTCATGCACTTTGGCATATTCTCGGTGCCGGCGCACGGTAACGAGTGGTATGAAAAGTTTCTGTATGCGGGCGGGAACGACAGTGTGTTGAAGGTGCTTGGCGGCAACGATATGGCGCTCAGCGTCAATTCAGGCCCCAACAGCACGCGGGCCTGGCACACCGAGCACTTTGGGCCGCCCGACAAATTCGGCTACAAGGATTTCATTCCCATGTTCAAGGCCGAGCATTTCGATGCCGATGCCTGGGCCGCGCTGTTCAAGAAGGCAGGCGCGCGGTACGTCATGCCGGGGGCACAACATCATGAGAACTTTGCCATGTGGGATAGCAAGGTTACGCCCTTCAATTCGATGCAGATGGGGCCGAAGCGCGACATCATCGGCGAACTTGCGGTGGCCGTACGCAAGCAGGGGATGAAGCTGGGAGTGGCAAACCACGGCATCGAGAACTTCGAATTCATCAACCCGCCCCTCGAATTGGCCGAGAAGATGAAGGCAGGGAAAGTCGATCTCTACGACCCGAAGTGGGCGGACTTCTACAATTACGCTGACCGCAGCAATGCCGCCATGAAGCGCTTCCTGGTGAACTGGTATGAGCGCAATGTTGAACTGATCGATAAGTACCAGCCCGAACTTATCTACTTCGATAACGGTGTGGACCAACGCCACATTGATCCTTTAAAGCTGCAGCTTGCTGCCTATTACTACAACCGGGCCAGAAGCTGGGGCAAAGAGGTTTCGTTCACCACCAAGAAGGCGGCCTTTGCGCCTTCCGGCACAAATACAAAAACCATCGCGTCCATCATCGACTTTGAAGGCGCGCCGCCGGATGGCATTCGCAATGGCTCGTGGGTGGTCGATAGGCCAATCGGCACCAGGAGCTGGGGATATGTCGAGGGGCTGAAAGCCAATTCGCCTCAGACCGTGATTGGATGGCTGGTTGATACCGTGAGCAAGAACGGTACGCTTCTGCTCAATGTTTCGCCCAAGGCGGACGGAACCATTCCGCAGGATCAGCAGGACACGCTTCTCGCCGTCGGCAAATGGCTGGAGATTAATGGCGAGGCGATCTACGATACACACGCATGGACGAAGTTTGAGGAGAAGGGCAAAGACCAGATCTACTTCACGGTGAAGGGGCAGGATCTCTATTCGATCGTGATGGGCAAGAGCACCGGAGCGGAGGTCGCGATCACTTCATTACCACAGGGTGGTCCGGCTGGTTCGGTGGGTTCTGTGGCAATGCTTGGCGGCGGGACTCTGCGCTACAAACAGGATGCCGCCGGGCTCACTGTGACGCTGCCTGACTCGACCGAACGCAAAGATGCCTTCGTACTGAAGATCACAGGCCTGAAGACAAATCCGGATACGAATACGGATTCCGGAAATCCCTTCGGCGCATGTGGGCAAGCACAGTAGACCACGGGCTTGTTCCTACGTTCGAATTCGATCTTGTACGAAAACCATGCACCGCATTCGGATGAACAGAAGGTGGGCAATACTTTAACGTACGGCTTGTAGCCTTACGGGCGTCGCGATAGGGTGCGATATCTAGCCAGGAGAACCTCGATGTTCCATCAATCGCGTCGCTCTTTCCTCAAGACCAGTGCGGGGGCCGCCGGTCTCAGCCTAATCGGTGAGTCAGCTCTTCTCAATACACTGTCCGCACAGGTCCACGAGACTTCTTCCGACCGGTTGACGCCATTTCCGCTTAGTTCTGTGCGGCTGGCTTCCGGAGTTTTTCAACAGCAGGAAGAGATCAACGCGCGCTATCTCGATTCGCTTGCAGTCGATCGTCTGTTGCATAGCTTTCGCGTGACGGCAGGTATCTCATCAAGCGCAAAACCCTACCAAGGCTGGGAATCTCCGACCTGCGAATTGCGGGGCCACTTCAACGGTGGACACTTCCTGTCCGCAGTCGCTTTGGCGTCGGCAGGTTCAGGCAATTCTGTTTTGAAGGACCGCGGCAACGAGATTGTCGCGGGCCTCGGAGCATGCCAGAAAAAGATCGGAACAGGCTATCTGAGCGCGTATCCAACGGATTTGTTCGAACACCTGGCAGAAGGAAAGCAGGTATGGGCGCCCTTCTACACCTACCACAAGATCATGGCCGGCCTGCTCGGCATGTATGTTTTGACCGGGAATACGGATGCTCTCGAAATCACCGAGGGCATGGCTCGGTGGGCAGGAGACTTTCTCTGGCCGATCGGAACAGAGCAACGCCAACGTATGCTGCGCAATGAATACGGGGGAATGAACGAGGTTCTCGTGAATCTCGCGGCTCTTACGAAAAAGGATCGATACCTCGAGACAGCCCGCTTGTTCGAGCAGCCGAGCTTCCTCGACCCACTGGCGGAACGGCGCGACGAACTGCAAGGGCTGCACGCGAACACACACGTGCCGAAAATCATCGGCGCCGCTCGAATGTACGAGGTAACTGGCGACCGTCGCTACCGGCAGATCGCCGAGTATTTTCTCGAAGAGGTGCTGACCGCCCGCAACTATGTAATCGGGAATACGAGCGTCGAGGAATTCTGGCGGACGCCGCCCGGACAATTGGAAGGCACTCTGCAATGGAAGAACGCCGAGTGCTGCGTAGCCTACAATCTGATGAAGCTCGAACGCCTCGTCTTTGGCTGGACAGGCGATGTGCGCTGGATGGATGCCTATGAGCGCGCGCTCTTCAATTGCCGGCTGGGCACACAGAACGGGCAGGGGCTCAAGCAATACTTTTTGCCCCTCGCAGCCGGATATTGGCGCGCCTTTCATACCCCGGAGGAATCTTTCTGGTGTTGCACTGGTACCGGAGCAGAGGAATTCGCTAAGTTCGCCGACACCATCTACTTCCATCGCGGCAGCGATGTGTATGTGAACCAGTTCCTCGCATCGACTCTCGACTGGAAAGAAGAAGGTCTGACCATCGAGCAGGTGACTCAGTTCCCATTCGAGCCAGGGACAACACTGAGAGTGAAATCGTCTAGGCCCACGGCCCGTACCATTCATGTCCGGATGCCGAGTTGGACGACGACCGAGGCCGAGGTGAAAATCAACGGCCGCTCTCTGGAAGTCGTCGCGGATCCTGGGTCGTATCTCGCAATTCATAGAGTCTGGCACGACGGAGATGCGATCAGCATCCATCTGCCGATGCAGCTCTGGACCGAGGCCCTTGCCGGGGACGACTCGGTGCGAGCAGCACTGTACGGCCCTTTGGCTCTGGCTGCGGATCTGGGCTCAGGACCTTCGCCGGACGGACCGAATCGACTAATCAACGATACGTTTCCCAAGCAGATTCCTGCTGCCGATCCCTTACCGAGGGTTGCGGAGAAATCCGATGCCGATACCACCCAATGGATTCATGTCGAGTCACCCTCGGAGCTGCGCTTCCGGGCCAACGGTGAAACCACGAAGTTCAACATACTGCCGTTGTACCAGATCAGCAACCAACGCTATGCAGTCTACTGGCAACTGCGGGGCTAGACCAGAAACAAAGACCTAGGGCTTTTTGGCGAAACCTATGCACCAAATCATCTCGTGCATAATCCTCTATCTTCAGGCTGGCTGAATACCTCATATCGCTTGGATTCTAAGCTCCCCCCAACATTCCAAACTCGCCGAAAACACCAAGCCGATCAGTCGATCAGTCAACTTCAGGTTGCGGACTACGGTGACATTCTCTGCGGGGGTGGGGGTACATTCTATAACGATGCGAGGGTTGCCGTTGTTGCTGCGCCGATGAAACAGCCATTGGACGAAGACGATCAAATCGCGGAAAGCGCCGTCGAACTCAATCCAGATTAGACGGCCAAGGTCTGCCCGGGAATCTCGAAGGCACCTCGGTACCACCCGACGGTCGCCTCGGGATAATGCCGGCCGAGTGGCTTCTCTCCGTGTGAGCGAAGCAGAGCGTCGCCCGAACCAGGGACGAATGCAATGGCGTGTGAGTCAGCATCTTACCGCCCTGCGTGCGTCGAGCTGAGGCTGGCACGAAAGTCGAGATACACATTCTGGTGCATCCAGTTTGCGGACAGTTGCGGAGTACTTAACGTGTTCGTTAATGTTGCTAGAATTCGTTTCGCTGCGTTCTGGTTCTCAGCAGTGCCTTAATGTTGTGAGTTGGTTGCGCCCTTTCACAGCGATAGGACAAGTTCAAATCACATCGGGAGGCCGAGATTCAGTGCATGTTCTGGTGCATGTTCGCCTGCGACATTACTGCCTTTTATTGCGACATCCTGCAAGACTGTAGTGGCGGACAGGTCTTTCATTCTGTGAACGTTATGCGAATACATGCGTTGACGTGCGGCTTGCTGCAAGATTCCGGGATTTGGACTCAAAATCCGCCGATCGCAAGGTCATGGGGGTTCGACCCCCCCCTCCCGGCACCAAATAAATATAATAGAATCAATGGTTTGCAGTGGGTGCGCCGGAAAGCTCTGAAAATGTACCCAAAATGTACCCAAAGCTTCTTGCGACGTCTAGAAAAGCTACCCGAATGCCACGCGAAAAGATGGTGGCATTGGAGGCGAAAACGACCCGGCCGGTGTGGGAACGCCGGCTGAAAAAAGAGCCGATTGAGCCTTGCCTTGCTATACGCGAGTGCTGTATCGGGCCGCTATTTGGTAGCAATAGCCTCATCGTAGGCAGCCCGTGCAATCCGGGCGATGACGCCTTCACGAGTTGCTTCATCAGCAGGGCTATCCGTAACTAAAACCGCTATAGCAAGCTTACGCCCGTCGGCCAGCGTAATAAGGCCCATGTCGTTGGTGGCGGCGGAGATCCCTCCATGAGTCCCAGAACTGCCAGTCTTGTGCGCGAGTGAGGTGCCTGCAGGAAGCCCGGCACGTAGCCGGTTGGGGCCAGTACTGGGGAAATCGGAGGATTGTGAACCAGGCGCTGGAGTAACTGTACAGCTGCGGCGGGCTCGATCCAGTCTCGATACTGGAGAGACTCATCGCGATCCAGGTCATGCTCACTATCGATTAGTTGGAAAGCAGTTATTCCCAGTGAGCGGATGGAGCTCTGAACTACCGCAGGACCTCCAATGATACGAAGTGGCACTTCTTCTGCATCGTTGTCGCTTTGCCCACCAGAAGCTGGATGTGGGTTTGCTATAACGCAGGTCAATCCCTTTGTCTCTTCCGCTTCTAAATGCTTCCAGGGGGACGCCCCATTCGGCCTGCAGAAGGTCGCGGGCGAGCTCTTCAAAGTCGTGGCTGGACAACGAACTATACGAGAAGCGGGACATGGGTTTCCTAATCTCATGCTAAACACGACGACTTAAGTAA
>PLXP01000028.1:3048-5214 GCA_003151435.1 Acidobacteriaceae bacterium | reverse complement strand
ACCTGCCGCGATACGACGAGAGTGTGCTCTCGGTCGAGATGGACGAGGAACTCGCCAGTGCCTACAAAGAACTCGAAGAGGAAATCAGGACTGCCATGCGGGCGCATCGGGGCAACAAGAGCCTGATGAGCATCCTGCTCAACACGCTTCTTCTCTATCCCGACCATCCCTACGGCTTCGAGGACATCTGGGCGCGCGCCTTTGACCCGCAGACAAAAGAGTATGTGCGGTTTCTGGTGACTACGCCCCAGAACCTCACGGAGGATCGTCTCTACGCGAAGGAACGTGCCCTCATCGCCGATGTGCGGGAGGAACTGCGGCAGGGGCGACGCTGCCAGGTGTATGCAACCTACACCGGCGAGAGGGATGTCACGCTGCGGCTGGAGACTGTCCTGCGGCAGGCGGGATTCCGGGTTGCCGTTCTCCGCTCTTCCGTTGCTACGGTCAAACGCGAGGAGTGGTACGAGCGGCAACTGAAGGCTGGAGTGGAAGTCGTCCTCTGCCACCCGAANNGCCAGCCGCCGCTCCTGGCGCATCGGCCAGCGACAGGCGGTTCGCGTGAAGTTCGTCACCTACCCGGGCACGATGCAGGAGACCTGCCTCCGTCTGATGGGCAAGAAGATGCTCGTCGCACTGATGATGGAAGGCAAGTTCTCAGGCGAGGGCCTGCAATCGCTCGACACCGACGAGGATCTGATGAGCGCCATGGCGCGCGAACTGGTTGAGAAGGCCGGAGTCGGGGAATCCGCAGACAATGCGTGGCGCGAGTTGATTTGCGAGCGGGAGCGTGTGCTACCACAGCCGCCAGCCGCGCGGGTCGAGGAATACGAGAATCCTGTGTTCGACCTGTCTGTCGCCGAATCCACAGTTCCACCAGCGGAACAGACCAGCATTCACCTTGTCGAACCTCCTGAGGCTGTGAGGATACGAAAGAACCCCTCACCGTGGCCTACGGGCTTAGAGCCAGCCGTGCAACTCAGCCTCTTCGGCTGAGATCGCGCGCTGTCATACCGCCTCTCTTCGCTTGAGCGCGAGTGTGCGCATCTGTTGACCCATTTCCAGATCGTTGAATCCCTTGAGGAGAACTGCATGATAGACAAAGATAGCCGCTCACGGACGTTTGTTGAGAACGTGCTGGCGTTGCTCGAAGAGAGGTTTCCCTGGCTGGGCAAAGAAAACGACGAACAGGTCAGCGGGGCGGACACGGTCGATGAACTGACCGATCTGCACCGAAGCCTGATCGAGGAGCGCGCTACGGATCGGCGCAAAGGAAAAGACACAGATCAGTAACCCGCTGAGCGCCGAAACTGCTATCGAACGGGACAGATTCTTCGATTTCTTTTTCGTAACACTTCCCAATGGCCGCGAACGGTGATAGCGTACCCAATGGGAGAATCGTTCCAGCGAATCCGGCGAAGGCCGGTTCGCAACCAATGGCAAAGAAGAGGGTCAGCGAAAGCTGGCCCTCTCTTTGCGCGGAGACACTCCATGTCGAAAGGACCGTTTCTTCCTTCGGAGTTTGTGCCGACCAAATTCTCAACGGCACAGGACAAAGCCGATTTTGGCAACACTTTCCTGCACTTCATTGAATCCGAATGGGCGCGAACAGCGTTTGCCAAGAGCTTCTACAACCGCCTCTCGATGTGTTTTGGGAATATAGCGCACTACGACTTGACTGGTTTCTATGAAACGTGGTTCACGTCGGACGCCGACCGGCTACAGTTCCTGCGCCACACACTCGATTGGCTTTGCTGGGGCGACCCAGAGTTCACCTTTTGCGATGTCGAGCGCGCCATCCAACAAGAGATTCGGAAGCGGAACTATCTCGCGCGCTATGAGCTGCGAGCCGCTGAGGCCGTGCGTTCCCGTGAGATGGAGACACTCAAACGGCTTGAGGCGAAGTATCGAACCGTTATCAACCGTCCGCCAGTGGAAGAACCGGACCGCTTGGTCCCTTCAGCAGCCGCTCAAGAGGCCGCTAAGACCACCAGGTTGCCGGTGCAAGCCAGCCTCTTCTGAAGGTAGAGGGAGGCGACTCTTTGCTCGAAATCACCCTATGACAATGCACAAGGAGAAACAGACCAATGGCCAGTCTCAAAGCAGAAGCTCTACTGCGTGAGTTCCACTACAACGGCGTTCGGATACCGGATCCGGCGCCGCAGATGA
>PLXP01000028.1:1385-2958 GCA_003151435.1 Acidobacteriaceae bacterium | reverse complement strand
GCCATCGGCTCCCGACGCCGCCGGAACTGCTTCCACCTCTGGGATAGCGACTCTTGCACCAGCCTTCGGCCAGGCCTTGTCGTCGCTCGCCGATGTTCGCGCCGAGTATAGCCACGAGGTCAATGCCGAACTGGTCTATGAGCTTTGTGCCGCGCTGGTGCGCGAGGGGTTGGGGACTGCGGAGACCTGGAAGAAAGCCGAGGGTAACGCGCTGGTCTTCGCACAGCACGCCATGATGAGCGGTATTGGCGCGGAGCGCGGCGATCTGCTTCAACGCAATGTCGAGTATCACCTTGAAGTGAGCGATCAACTGGGACGTGCCGGCAGCGATGCGGCGCTCGAATACGGACAACTCGCAGTAACCATCGAGTGCGGAGGATCGGGCTATCTCAAGATCGGGCCAGCGCTCGAGGCGCTGGAGGCGGAAGCTGAGGGACTGGGAGCGGCGTTCTATTGGGCATTGACCTATGCACTCTATCGCGTGATGAGGATCTACAACCACGACGATGCGCTCATGTACGAAGAGCGCATGCGCGATTATGCCGCTGAGGACGAAGAAGAAAACCGCGGTCAGTATGAGTTTCCCGAGGTCGAAAAGGCATTGCCGGAGTGCATCCGGAAGACGCTGAAGCGCGAATGCAGCGATTGGAGAATGCACGACCGCAAGCTGCTGCGCAGGTTCCGCATTGGCAGATTCGGCTCCCATTACGTGTCTTGGATCGAGCGGTTGCGGCGCATTCAGCGGCTCTCCAGGCTCCCTCTCAAGCAGTCCAGGGATTACATCGAAGCCGGTTACTACGACGACCCTCCACTGCCGTCCTTGCTCGTCTCCTTCAAAGAGCAAGACGCCATCATCGCCTGCTTCGACGAAGAAGGCCAATCCATGATGGAGGGTACTGCCGAGCCAACCCTTTGCGCAGCCTTTTCGCCGCGGGACGGGAGGCAAGTCCGGCACGCACTGCGGATCGTGGAACGTTTCGTCGCGATCAATTGCGAGCTATTTGAATTGGTCGAGGAGATTCAGGGCTGGGAGAAATGCCATGCAGGTACATCTATCAATCGGGGAGAACCATCGCTTCGAGTTGCGTGAGGCTCTTCTGGTCTATCGCGACAGGCAGGCCAGCTTCATCACCCGGCACGATGTGACCGCCCGAAAGAACTCGCCGCCCACTCTTGGTCCGGCGCAACCGTTGACCGTTGTATTCATCGAGTCTCTGGTGCGCTCCCTCGGCGGCAGCATCCAGGCCGAAGTGTTGCCGGAGAACATTCTTGCCAAGGCGGACCGCATGGTCGTCTGGTGGACTCCGGCGCGACGCCGCCAGATGTTTTATGAAAACTCCGAAGGCAAGGCCACGCAGTTGAACGGCCGCAACTTCCCTCAACCTCCTTTGGTCTGGCGGGTCTCGAATAATGAGCTCAACATTCGGGCGCTCACAGAGAACAAGCGACCGGAGGGTTCAACGAAACTTGCTATCGCGCCATTCTGGAATCTCTCGGACGATGGGCGCGTTTGCACGGGCACCATGCGACGCCCGGACTCGGCGTCGGTCGCCGCTATCCCGGCATGGGAGCG
>PLXP01000028.1:0-1336 GCA_003151435.1 Acidobacteriaceae bacterium | reverse complement strand
AGCGCCATCGTCATGGGCCTGCCGTATCTCGACCAGGCGATGAGGGTCTGGGGGCGCTCATCTGGACTCGAAGTGGTCATGATGGATGCCGACACAGTCTCCGAGACGAACTGTGTGCGCCAGCCATTCTCGACCTCCGACATCGGGCAGAACAAGGCGACCGTTCTGATCAATCGCATCAACCTGTTCTGGGGCACGCGGTGGCGGGCCGAGCCGGCATACTTCGGCGAGCGGACATTGGACCGGGTCAACGACACGTCCCTCGATCTACTGATCGGCTGTGTGGACACACGGGCGGCACGAAGCATCATCGCGCGGGCGTTGACNNGCGGCCAGTTTGTTCTCGGCCAGCCATTGAACGCGCGCAACCGACGGAAAGCCGGCCGGCTGCGCACAGTCAGTGAGTTGTATCCAGAGATCATCAACGCCGAGGCTGGTGAAGATCCGCTGCCCAGTTGCTCCGCCGTCGAGGCGCTCGACCGGCAAGAGCCGTTCATCAATCAGACTCTGGCGTCGAGCGCGCTCGCCATGCTGGCCCGTCTCTTCCGCTATGGAAAGCTATCGCACCACGGCGGCTTCTTCAACGCGCAGAGTGGCCAAATGAGCGCGTTGCCAGTCGATCCGCAGCTCTGGTCGAAGACGAAGAGACGCGGTCGGTTCGCTCAAACATCATTCAAGAGGGATTGATATTCCATTCTTGCGCCGGATATATGGTTGGATGGTTCCGGAGGCTGTCCATGAAGATGACACTCGACCACACCCTGGCTATCGAGGCGAAAGCGATGGTTGCGTTGGCCTTTCGCAATGGCCCGATCGAAGCCGTTCATGCAGGATCGCCATGCGCTGTTTGCTGCGGCAATCCAGCGGTCTCCCACATCTCCGATGAGGAGATGAAGGCCATGATGAAATCGGCCGTCGATACTCTCTACAGCCTTCTTTGGCAACGAGAAGACGATCCAGCGGCTTATCTGGAAAACCTGGTGCTGGGGCAGCGCTACGCCATGCACTGGGATGATCCAGAACTCAAAAAGCCCACGAGACAGAAATCATCAACTGAAAGTCAGAATCCATGAGGAGAGATACCCATGTTCAAAGAGCTTGTTCCAGTCCTGCGAGATCGTGCCGTTCTATTGACGGTAACGCTTCTCGATGAAGATCAGATACGAGTGAACATTGTGCCGAAGAAGCTCAAAGACGGCGACAATGACGCTCTCACCACCCCACTCAGCGTGACCGGCACTGCCGAGGACCTCGACGCTGAATTGTCCTCGACCATTGTCAGCTTTGTCGGTTCCCATCTTCAGATGAAGAACACCCTGGAGAAGGCAAAGGCCGA
>PLXP01000089.1:76493-114794 GCA_003151435.1 Acidobacteriaceae bacterium | reverse complement strand
GTTTGAAAGCTTACACGGCGCCTCTGCCTGCACAATCTCTACTGCAACCAACTGGAAGCGGTGATCGATTCAGTCGAAACCGAGTTCCGCCAATGGACGAATCACAACGACATACTGCGTAGATTATGCGCAATTACTTAAGTCGTCGTGTTTAGATCGGCTCACCTTCTCAGGATTCGTTATCAACTGAGGGTTTGTAATCGTCAGGAGCGCCTTTGCCATTTTTGCCGAGTAGTTGTTGGCGTGTATCATCCGCTCGGCTGCCTGGATTTGACCGATTGGTTTCATCTTGCGGAGCAAGCCATAGGTAAAAACGGAAACACGCCGATTCGCCAGAAGCTGAACTACTTCAGGGCAGACGCCATCCAACATGGATCTTTTTCGGCGGATGGTATCGACATCGACGGCAAGTGATACTGAAATGTCATGCTCGCTAACTCCGTTCGATAATGCCTTCAGAATCATATAGTGCTCGCCGATGTTGGAAAGCCGATTGACCCGCTTATTGTAGGTGTATCCCTCGTCGTCGGTTGCGAGGATGCACCTGACCTCAAGCTCGTTGCGCTGCTTCAAAATGTCCAGCCGAAGCGCTCCGTCAAGAAGTAAGAACTTCCCGTCTGCAACCGGAGCGACTACGAGCGGTTCTACCACTCCCACATGCGCAATCGATGCTGCAATCTGCTTATACTTCTTTGATTTCCGCACTTCCTGAGTTGGGGCAACCCGTGGCGTGATGGATGAAATTGGGAGCATCACGGTTTTGAGATCGAAGCCAATTGTTGCTGATGAGGTCACAGTGAGTCCCTCCTATCCTAAACGACTGCGCAGCAGCGGAAAGCTGTGCGGCCATCTCGCCGTTTTGAACGGCAACGCCTGATTGAAAAAGGGCTGTGGATACCAGACGGTTTTCCGTAATGTAGTTTTGGAAAATAGTCGGAACGATAACATCTGCAATCTGTGTAACAGCCATGAGGCTACCTCGAATCAAAATTGGATTTGTTTGATCCGGGCTTGCCGACTGGTTCGCCTTCGTTCCCAACTGGGAAGGTGTTACCTGTTGCAGTAGTGCCCGACTGGGCATGATATAACTTAGTAGACTTTGCAAGCGACCGCAAGGCTTTTATTTATAAAGACATAAGCGAACACTGATGGACGATTGCTTCTTCAAACGATATTGGAGCGAGACTTTCCCGGCTTCCGCAACCCAGGTTGAAAGCCTCCGTTCATCCAACGAATGAAGCAGCTTGCGAAATCGATATACATGGCCTTTGAAGATTGAGACAAATCGCTAAGGTTCACTTCTTCAGCATATCGGTCAAACAACTCACGAACCTCTCGCAAGGTAGTAAGAGCAGGCGCGGCGATTGCCACCTTCGCTTCTTTGCGTTTTGCGACAATGCGGCGCATTCCTTCGTCACTTTGCTGGTCCATAGAGATACGCTCGTTACTCAGTTCGCTGCCCGCTTGAAGATGAGCCATTGAATCTCAAAACGATCCTCAATTATATGCTCTTCTCCCTCAGTACCATCCTCATTTTGATCGCTAAACCGTTGACCTTCAGGCCACGGAGCTACGGTGGAACACAGTTCCCACCCTTTGTCACCTGATGCTTTGAGGAATCGAAGTAAGCCCAACTGTGCCTGAACTTCATCCACGTCGTTCATGGGCAATTCACTACCGCGAGAATCAATCTTGGCGTGTTGCTCGTTCGGTTTCCTACTATAGAGCGCCATTCCATATTGCCATGTTTGCATTGGTCAACCTTGAACATCGGGATTTGCTTGCAACGCCTCAACGCGGTCTGCAATCTTCTGTTCGAGATTGCAAAGCCAACCGTACGATTCTTGGTCCTCTCTTTTGCCGATAACCGTGTCAATCAGTTCTAGGACCGCCTTCGTGTCGGAATCGTCTTGGAACTCGTCTTCTTCTTCAAATGGATCGATAAAGTTGCTCATACAGTGCCTCAGTGTATTGCTGCTCAAATAATGCTACGCCGGTCGCTGGTGGAAAAGTGGGACGGAATGTTGCACAACGATATGCGGCCTTGACCGAATTCCAAGAATGGTTCTCGCCTATCGCCTCCGCTTCAATCGGTCGTATTGCTGCCCATTCAAAGTGAGCCGCAGTTACATGAATTTTCTCTTCTTGAAAGCCCTAATGTCTTCGGCAGAAAGATCAAACCACTCGCCGTGCTGACGCTTTTCTTTGAACCGTTCGTGCCAGTACCGCTCTATGCCCGGCGCATCATCAATCGCTGAAATGGTATGAACCTCTGTAATGCCTTCGGACGTTTGCTTGTGGAGTTCGCTTTTGCGTCGCCAGTGATTTTCTGAACAGCCGATTTTGTAGAGTTTGCCAGACTTCACCAGATAGACGTAGCCTGTGGGCTTGTATTTTCTCGATCCGATAATGCTCTCGTGATCGTCGTTTCCTGCGATAGCGCCTATGACTTCTTTGGCTAGGATTGCAGACACATCCGCGAGTTCCGGTCTTGCAGAGCAATAGGTACGGAGCTTCACAATGGCCTCAGCCTTTGGCCCCAGTTTCCTGCCCAGGGTTTTTGGCGTGGGAACCGTTTGGTCATTCCTTTTTGAGATGAGAATTTCACTCACCGTTGGATATTTGCCGTAGTGACGCACCAGCCTTGCCAGCACATCGAGGATTTCTTCGACCGTTGACCCGGTGGTCCACTCTAGTGGTGCAAACCCTGCTTCCAACAGTGCGTCGCCCCACCGAGCCCAATGACTGCCTCTCCACTCATGTTCAGCAATGCCCGTCTCGGTCTCGAATCGCCTCACCCCCACAGGATCGCCACCGTTAAGGATCGCGGTCCGTCGGATTTCGTTCAGAATGAATTGCTTGTCCCTCATGCTTTGCTGGGAATCTCCGTACCAGGATTCGTTCCCTCGAATTGTAGCCCTCAATACGGCCATGACTGATTTTCCTATATGGAATCCACCAGCCATTTGAACGCTACGTTATTGGGGCATACCCTAATTTGCTTTTGAAACCCAATCTTGACGGAGTGGTATCCCCGCCCTTTGTCGGATGGCCGCTAGGGGGTGTAGGGGGTGTCTCGGTAGGCTCTCACGGCTGGCAAACGCTGCGAACGGATCGAACAACACTCCCGATTACCCGTTGTCCAGCCTCACAGACAGCCTTATGACGTACCAGTGACGTATGGATAGGTCAGCCGCTAGCGAGTCGCCGTCAAACCTCTGATTTTAATTGGCTTATGGTGGGCGCTGCAGGATTCGAACCTGCGACTTCCACCGTGTGAAGGTGGCACTCTACCGCTGAGTTAAGCGCCCTTGAGGAGAGGGATAGCGCGATTGCGCCGGAACGGGCATCCCGTAGGGTAGAGTAACACCAGCGGGGCTTTGCGACCAACTGGGCATCCAAACCTTCTGTGCCGGAAAGGCGCCGAGCTAGACCATTCATGTTTTTTCGCAACAAGCCAATGCGGTCCACGCGCGACCTTCCCACCATCAGGGAAGCTACCTTGCGTCCCTTTATGGCCCCCGGCGCGGCCGGTCCCGGCGGATTGGAGATGCCGGGCGCAGGCCTGGGGGGGCTCAGCGCCGGCTTTCAGGCCATGGCCGACCACTCCGGCAGCGGCCCATCGAACAACGGCACAGGTAGAAATTCAGCTTCAGACCGGTCTGATTCATCCTCAACAAAAAATGTGAATTTCGACCAGGAAAGTGACCAAATACCGCAACCTTACCCCGGGGGTGGGGTTCCAGAAGATATGGCGACCCTGGTCCTGAACAATCCGGCCATGGGATCGGGACCGGTTTCACTACCGGACCCAGGCGCGACGCCGGGCTTTATTTCCGAGCCGCAGTTCAGCGCTGACCCGCATGTCGCGGCAGCCGCGGCGGATCCGGCCAGCGACGCCGCCATTATGCTGCGCGTTGCAGCCGGGGACGAATCGGGATTCAATTACCTGGTGGCAAAGTACCACCGGCCCATGATCCACTTCCTGTTCCGGATGGTGCGCAACCAGGCAGTGGCTGAGGAATTGGCGCAAGAGGTGTTTCTGCGCGTTTACCGCTCCAGGGAGAGCTACCGCGCCGAGGCAAAGTTCACCACGTGGCTTTACCGCATCGCGACCAACCTGGCGGTCAACCACGCACGCGACACCAAGCACGAACGGGCGGCCAAGAGTGTATACCTGGACGCGCCGGACGCAGAGACGGGCACCACACCGGACGTGGCGGACGACGAGCCCACGGTGGAGCAGAGGCTACTGACCGATGAGCGCATGGCCGCCATCCGCAAGCACGTGATGGAACTGCCCGAAAGGCAGCGCATGGCGGTGCTGATGCACAAGTATCAGGGATTGGATTATCGGCAGATCGGGGAGGTGCTCAAGTTGAGCGAATCGGCGACCAAGTCGCTGCTCTTTCGCGCCTACCAGACACTGCGCGACAAGTTGAAGAATTTCGTCTAATTGGGAGTGAGGCCGGGTGCGACCGGCGGAAGTGGGGTGGTACCGATGGAACTGAACAAAAATTGCACCGGGATGGACGCGAAGCTGGCAGACTTGCTGCTCGATCCTGACGCGGCGCCCTTGAAGGTGACGAGTCATGTTGCCGAGTGCGATCCGTGCCAGAAAGAGCTGGACGAGCTGCGCGCCACCATGGCTCTTCTGGATACCTGGGAAGCTCCGGAACCAAACCCATACTTCTTGAGCAAGCTCGGAGCGCGGCTGCGCGAGGAACGTGAGGCTGCGCCCGCGAGTTGGCTTAAGAGGCTGCGCACGCGGTTGATGTACGGGCCGCAGATGCACGTGCGTCCGCTGGCCGCGATGGCGCTAACGTTTATGCTGGTGCTGGGCGGTACTGCCTACCTCGATATCAGTAACCTGGAGCAGCCTGCTGCGCCGCCGCCGGGACAGGCAGCGGTCGTGCACGACTTGCAGACACTGGATAGCAACGCACAACTGCTCGATCAGCTTGAATCGATTGCTGACAACACTCCTGACAGCGACGCAAACTAGAGCAAGACTCTGGTTCGTTGTTCAGTCGGGGGACTTGAACGGCGGGGGCCGAAGTAGAAGATGAACGGCAAACTCATGGCGGGAGTATGGCGCCGCCGCACGGCTTGGGCTGCTGCGGTCATCTCCCTTTGCCTGCCCGCTGGATTGGCGCTCGCGCAGCAGCAGCAAAGAAACGCTCCGGCGCCGCGCCAGGCTCCGCGCAGCGAAAGCCGCCCGCAGTCCCCCCGTCCGCAGCCTGCACGGCCCCAGAACCAGCCGCCGCGCCGGCAAAATCAGGGCCGCCCCTACGCTCAGCCGCAATACAGGCGTAACGTTCCGCAGCCGTCTTCCAGCATGAATCGGTACCAGAACGCGCCCGGAGATCCGCGGGGGAACCCGCAGAATGGGTCGCGTCCACTGTATCCGGGTCCGCCTTATTTAGGCCCCAATTCGCCGCGACCCGTCTATCCTGGATATCCGGCGCCCGCGTATTCCTATTCGCCTCCGGGCCACCTGGGTTCCTGGCTCAACGACCATCGCGGCATCCAGGTTCAGGACCAGGAGCGGATGCTGCGCGGCGATCCCAGCTTCAAGCGGCTCCTGCCGGGCGACCAGCAGAGGCTTGTTCAGCAGTTGCATGAGGTGGACCAGATGCCGGCCGAAGCTCGGCAACGCCGTCTGGCCCGCGCTGAGGCCCTGGAACATCTGCCCCTGCAAGAACGAATGCAAGTGCACAGTTCCGCGCATGAGTGGACCACCCTGCCGCCCGAGCGCCAGGCCCTGATGAAGAACGCCTTTCGCGATCTGCGCACCGTTCCACCCGATCAGCGCAGCATGGTGCTCAACTCCAGCCGCTACCAGGGCCAGTTCAGCTCCCAGGAGCGAGGCATCCTCTCCGACCTGCTGCGCGTCGAGCCCTACGTGCCCCCGCAGCAGTAGCGCGTTCGCCCACGAACCTCGCAATCCCGGAATCCGGTAACTCGCTACTTCTTCAATTCGAGCGGTGCCCTCAGCCGAATATCCCGCGACGACGCTCCCACCTGCACTTCGAACGTTCCCAGCTCGGCCACCCAGTCCTTCTTTTCCGGGCTCCAATAGGAGAGATCCGAGCGATCAAGCGAGTAGTGCACCGTCTTTGTTTCGCCGGGTTTCAACTCCACGCGGGTGAACCGCTTCAACTCGTGCGCCGGCCGGTCGATCTTCGAGTGACCGTCGTGCACGTAGAGCTGTACCACTTCGGCTCCGGCGCGGCTGCCGGTGTTTTTGACCTTCAGCGCCACAATGTATCCGTGGCCAGGTTCGCTCATGGTTTGAATAATCGACGGATACACTCTCAGGTCGCTGTACTCAAACGTCGTATAGCTCAACCCAAACCCAAACGGGAACTGCGGCTCCACATTCTTCGTGTCGTAGTAGCGATACCCCACATAAATCCCCTCAACGTAGTTCACCTTCAAGTTCTCGCCCGGATAGTGCCCATACGCCGGCGAGTCCTCAAACTTTTTCGGCAATGTCACCGGCAGCTTGCCCGATGGGTTCGCATCGCCGAACAGAATCGCTGCTAGCGCATGCCCGCCTTCCTGCCCGCCGTACCACATGTCCAGCAATGCCGGTGTCGTGTCGATCCACTTCGTCATCGTCACGGGATCGCCCGTATTCAACACCACAACCGTCCGCGGATTGGCCTGTTCGACTGCCTGAATCAGCTCGTCCTGCCCCGCCGGAAGGTCCATCGTCTTCACATCAAAACTTTCCGCCTCCAGCTTTGAGTAACGGCCCACCACCACCACGGCCACATCGGCATGAGCCGCGGCGTTGGCTGCTTCCTTCAGCAGCCTGGCTCGCGCCTCGGGCGTGTCCTGCGCCGGGTCCTCGCCATCCATCCCCACCCCCAGCGCATAACTCACATTGATGCCGCTCGCCCCCCTCTGCTTGATTCCGTCCAGCGGCGCCACAGCCACCTTGGGTCGCACCAGCGAACTTCCGCCCCCGCCCGTCCGCGCCACCGCGGCATTGGGCCCGATCACCGCAATCGAACGCACCTTGGTCGCATCCAGCGGCAGCAGCCCGCCGGTATTATTCAACAGCACGATGCCTTCCGTCGCGCCCTGCCGCGCCACGGCCCGCTGTGCCGGTGTGTCCACCTCGTCGCCTCCCGCATGCGGGTGATCGAAAAGCCCGCTTTCAAAAATCACACGCAGAATGCGGCTCACATTGTCGTTGAGCGTGGCTTCGGAAATGTGTCCGGCCTTCACCCCGGCAATCACCTTTTCAGGAACCAGCCAGCCATCGCTATTGCCCGCGGCCTGCGTTGAGGGGCGTTCCAGCCAGGGCTTCATCGGCGGTCCGCCCGGCATCTCCAGGTCCATGCCCGCGTTCACGGTCGACGCCGTGGAGTACGTACTGCCCCAGTCGGAAATCACAAATCCCTTGAAGCCGAATTCCTTCTTCAGCACATCGCTCAGCAGGTACATGCTCTCCGCGCAATGCACGCCGTTCACCTTGTTGTATGCAGACATCACGGTCCACGCGCCGCCCTCCTGCACCGCCGCCTTGAATGCCGGCAGATAAATCTCATGCAGCGTGCGTTCGTCGATATTGGCATCAACCCGGTGCCGTTCAAACTCCTCGTTGTTGGCCGCAAAGTGCTTCACCGACGGAATCACGCCTTCGCCCTGCACCCCGCGAATGTACGCCACGCCCAGCCGCCCCGAAAGATAAGGATCTTCGCCGTAGCCTTCAAAGTTGCGGCCCCACAGCGGCACGCGGTTAATGTTCACCGTCGGCCCCAGGATCATGTCGCGGCCCAGCGCCTTCACCTCCTGTGCTATGGCCTGGCCCTCGCGCTGCACCAGTTCGGTGTCCCACGTGGCCGCCATGGCCACGCCCGCTGGAAACGACGTCGTCAGCACCTTCGCCGGAGCATTCGCCGCGCTGGTAATGGCGGAGCTGCCCGCCCACGAACGCACACCCATCGGCCCGTCGGCCATCTTGATCGCGGGAATCCCCAACCGCTCAATCGCCGCCGACTCCATCCATCCCGATCCCGACAGCATGGTGGCTTTCTCGTCCAGCGTCATGTGGCTCAGCAAGTCGGCCACGCGCTTTTCTACCGCCGCGTGTGCGTCCTTGTACGGCGCGTTGGCCGGTAAGGCCGTCGATCCTGCCTGCGCCCTCACCGTTGCCGCGGCAAATGTGCCGACAGCAAACAGGGCAGAAGAAACAAACATAACAAAGCGGGACGTTCGCATCGAGAGAGCTCCTTATAGGGCGGATTCGCGGCCGGCGTTTCGCGGCCCATAACAGCCTATACCCTCGCCATCGACCCTCTGCAGCACTATCCCCACCTGTTACACCGCGTGACAGCCGGGTCAGCCCACCGGAATCCTGACGTCTTGGCCGCCGTCGCTCGGCCGCCTTGTGTCCCGCGACGACCTGGCAATTCTTTGCTATCCACTACACGTGACTCTTCCGGACTCGCCGTAAGTTAGAATGCTAGGTGGGCCAAGGCTGATCTTTTTTGCGCCCTGAGCGCTACTACAGCAAGGAGTTCCAAACTTTATGGCGATTCCCGCCACTCAAATGCGTCCGGGCATGATCATCAAGCACAACGAACAGCTGCACTTGGTGTTCAAGGTGGAGCATCGCACCCCCGGCAACCTCCGCGCCTTCATCCAGGCCAAGCTGCGCAACCTCAGGACCGGCGCCATGTTCGAACACCGCTTCCGCTCCGCCGACGCCATTGAGCGCGTGGTGGTCGACGAAGTCGCCATGGATTTTCTCTACGCGGATGGCGACGACTACTACTTCATGAACCCCGTGGACTATGAGCAGATCGTGGTCAAGGGTTCGACGCTGGGCGACGCCGTGGAATATCTCACACCCAACCTGCAGATCAAGGTGAGCTATCACGACGGCCAGGCCGTCGGCATCGAGCTTCCCTCGGCAGTCGAACTGACCGTCGTGGAGACGGAACCTGGCCTCAAATCCGCAACTGCGTCCAGCGTCACCAAGCCCGCCAAGACTGAAACCGGCCTCGTGGTCCAGGTGCCCGCCTTCATCAACGAAGGCGAAAAAATCCGCGTCGACACCAGCGAAGGCTCCTACCTAAGCCGCGCGTAAACTCCTGCCTTAACCTCAATCAACCGAAAGCCACCGCCCGCGTGCGGCGGCTTTTTGCTTAACAGGGGTATTTACTTCGCGCCACCAACAACTACAGATTGATGTCGGTTTGTATTGGCTTAATTGACGGGCGTAGCCATTTTGGCTACACTCGATCTCGGAGGTGCTCTATGCGTCAAGTTTCACTGCGTGAGTTCAGAACTCGGGGGGTTAAGGCTCTGAAGGAAGTCCCTGCGGGAGAAACCACTCTTCTGGTTGGCCAGAATGGCCCTGCATTCTTCCTGGTCCCTGTCTTTGGCGATGTTGTTAAGGAAGATCGCGAACTTCGGCGTGCGATGGCGCTGGCCAGCTTACGAGAGGGATGGCGTCTTGCTGAAGAGTCAGGAGCCAGCCTGGCAAGCGACGAAGATATTGAAGCAGAGATAAACCGCATCCGTAGATCCGCTGAGGATGAGTCGGAATGCGCTTAATTGTTCTCGATACCAACGTAATCGTCTCTGCCGGTATCAGTCCCGTCGGGCCACCTGCAAAGATCGTTGCGGATCTGGTGTTGAGCGGCATGATTCACATCGTGACCAGTCCAAGAGTCGCGGCAGAATACCGGGAAGTTGTCCGGCGTGCCAAGTTCCATCGTTACGGGTTTCCTCCTCTTTGGTTGGAGTATTTGATTGAGGAGAGCATGCGGCTTCCAGACTCCGGATCATGGCCTTCTATTTGTCCCGACCCGAAAGACACCTCTTTTATCGCCCTGGCACACGCAGCCGGGGCCTGGCTTGTGACAGGAAATCTCAAGCACTTTCCGGAAGCAGTACGCGATGGAGTGACTGTGGTCTCGCCNNTTCGTATTTGAGACCCAGAGGTGCGACGCGGTCCTCAGGGTGACGGTATGCATCGATGCCGGGCGCGAATGCTCAGCGAGGGAAGACGCAAGGGCCTGGTTGAACCCAAGGTTCTACAGTTGGAAATCCATGGGAAGCAGCAGACGTCCGAAGGGGCCCGGATTCCGACTTGGCGAGGTCGCAGTTTGCAAAACCACAACCTGTAGTGGGCGGTGGCGTGAAGTAAATACCCACATTGCTTCATGACAAGGTCGCCGTTTTGAAAGGGCGCGGCTGGTAGGTCCGGGCTTTCAATCCCCCGCTCAATTGGCTTGGCTGATGTGCGTGCTAATGCCCGGATCTACCAGCCTGGACCTGCCAGTCCCGGCCGACCGCCCGAACGATTCTTCCGCAGCTTGTCATGCCAGGCTTTCATTCACCAGTGTCTGGATCTTGGCGTCCACGTCCTTTGTGCTCATGAAGAAGGGCGCTTTCAGACAGTGGAGGGTCAGTTGCTGCGCGTCTGCCGCATAGTTCCATGCCACTTCGACGCCGAACTTCAACGCGGTGCCGCTCAGTCCGGTCAAATCGATTCCTGCTCCTTTGGCCTTCGCTACCAATCGCGCGTATTGCTCGGGGGTAACGCCATTAAACACTTGCGGTGCGGACTGACTCACGGGGTTCTCCTTGGTGTCTTCGCAGGTTGCAAGCCTCGGGCCGAGGTCTCCACAAGCGCTTGCAGCGAACTGGATTCAGTTGAGATGCTCTCGAACCTGAATGTAGCATTCAACGCGGAAACGATCTGCAAAGGAATTGTGTGCGGATCCCGAGCGAAGGGGTGGGCGGATCAAACGGCTGCGGGGACTTTTTTGCTGGCGCGGGGGCGTCTGGCTTGGCGCGTCAGTAAGCCGGCCGCTGGAATGGCCTCCAGATCGGTCTTGCCTTCGGCCAGTTTCATCAGGAAGTCCTGGCTGGAAAACGGCTGGGCGTCCTTGATAACTTTTGACGCGCGCACATAGCTGCCGTCCTGCTGCTGCAAGCGAGCCTTCACGGTATCGGCGAGCAACGAGGGCAGGATCTCATCGTGAATGCGCGCCTTGGCCGCCGCATCGCGGACAGGGAAGACCACCTCGCAGCGCTCGAAGAGGTTGCGCGGCATCCAGTCGGCGGAGCCCAGGAAAATCTCGTCGTCCCCGCCATTCGCGAAATGAAAGATGCGCGAGTGCTCCAGAAACCGTCCGACGATGGAGCGGACACGGATGCGATCCGACAGCCCTTTGACGTGGGGACGCAGCGTACACACTCCGCGAATGATGAGGTCCACGTCAACCCCCGCTTGCGACGCCTGGTAGAGCGCTTCAATCACGCTGGGCTCAAGCAGCGCGTTCATCTTGGCGACGATGTGTGCGGGGCGGCCGGCCTGGGCATGCTCGGCCTCGCGGCGGATCAGGCCCAGAAAGCTCTCCGCCATGGTCAGCGGCGCCACCAGCAGCGGCCTGTAGTCGTCGATCTCAGCGTGCGCGGTGAGGTAATTGAATACCATGTGCACGCGCTCAGTGATCTGCGGATCGCAGGTGAGCAGGCTCAGGTCGGTATAAAAGCGCGCGGTGACCGGGTTGTAGTTGCCGGTGCCCAGGTGGCAGTAGCGACGGGTCACGCCGTCTTCGTCGCGGCGAACCAGCATGGCGAGCTTGCAGTGGGTCTTCAGTCCGACCACGCCGTGAAACACCTGCACGCCCGCGTCTTCCATGTTGCGCGCCCAACGGATGTTCGAAGCTTCATCGAAGCGCGCCATCAGTTCCACCACCAGGGTGGCTTCCTTGGTGGCCGCCGCCTCAGTCATCGCCTGGAATACGGGTGAATCCTGGCTGGTGCGGTACAGGGTTTGCTTCATGCTGACGACCGCATCGTCCCGAGCGCCTTCCTCAATAAAGTTCACCACCGTGTCGTAGGAGTCGTAGGGGTGGTGCAGCAAAATGTCGTGCATGCGCACTTCGTCGAAGATGTTGGCCGACTTGCGGCTCAGCACCAGAGGCTTGGGGGTGAAGTGTGGAAACTTCAGGTCCGGTCTCTGCACGTCGCCATAGAAAAACATCACGCGCGACAGATTGACGGGGCCCTCGCCGCGGAAGACCTGGTCCTCTTCAAGTTCGAAGTTGACGCGCAGCCGCTCGATGATCTCGGGATGAGCCCCGGTCTCGATCTCCAGGCGCACGGCATCGCCCTTGCGGCGGTTGTGCAACTCCACGCGAATCGACTCGAGCAGCGAACGCGCCTCTTCCTCCTCGAAGTAGAGGTTGGAGTTGCGCGTGACGCGAAAGGCGCTATAGGCCAGCACCTCATACCCGCGGTACATTGTGGTGAGATTCTGCGCGATCATATCCTGCAGGAGCAGGTAGTCGAACCTGCCGTCGGTGGCGGGCAGGCGGACGAAACGCGGCAGCGCCCGCGGCACCGTGACCACTCCGAGGACCTGGGGACCCGAACTCTTGCGCTTGCGACGCAGCAGCAGCGCCAGACACAGCGCCTTGTTGAGAACGCGCGGAAAGGGATGCGCCGGATCGATGGCAATGGGCGTCAGCAGCGGATCGACTTCGCGCTGAAAATAGCCCTGCGCAAAGGTGCGAGCCTCTTCGTCCAACTCCTCCCATTCCAGCAGGCGAACTCCCTGCTTGCGCAATTCGGGCAGCAGGCGGTCGTTCCAGCAGGCGTACTGCGCGTCAACAAAGGTGTGAATGTCGGTGGTCAGCGCGGCCAGGGATTCATCGGGACGCAGGCCGTCGTAACCCGTCTCGCGGTATCCGTCTTCAATGCGCTGCATCAGGCCGGCCTGGCGGATCTCGACATATTCATCCAGATTGTTACCGGTAATGGCGAGGAACTTCACCCGCTCAAGCAGCGGGTTGGTCGGGTCCTCGGCTTCTTCCAGGACGCGCCGATTGAACTGCATCCAGGAATGGTCCCGTCCGTTGAAGAGTCTTTGTTTCTTTGTCGTTCTGGCCATCGAATTCGTCCACTGCGTCGTGTTGGCAGTCTACAGCCTTTCCCTGGCTGAGGACAGGGCGCGGGCCCCGCTGGTGAATTGGCAGTCCACCGGAAGCCCCGCAGGACCCATTCGGGAATCCACATTGACCCGCCCCGGCGGGAGGATGGAGGATAGATAGTGGGGTGACCTGCTTTTGGCCCCCAGAGGAGTGCTTTCGATGCCCCAGGAACTCTCAGACTCCAGCCTGATTCCCCCGCAGCCGATTCCTGCCCAAGCCGCGGACTTTGCCCGCCAAGTGCAGGGACTGTTGGACGGCCAGCCCAAAGACGAGGCGACCGTCGCCATGGCGTTTGAAGGCATGGACGGGGTGTTCGACATGATCGCCGCCGGGCTCTACAGCATGGCATCCATGCTGGTGGGCGAAGGGGAAGACAGCATCCGGCTGGTGGAGACTGCGGTGGCAACTGCCGAGGTTTCCGCCTGCACTGACCCGGAACAGGCGCGCCGCAGCAGCCGGCGGGCGCTCACCACCGCGGCCGTCCAATTGCTTGCCCAGCGCGACCCCGCCAGCCTGGCCGCACCGCACGAACTGGAGCCGGCGACCACCTGCATCGGAGACGACGATCTGGACGCGGCGGGAATCGCGCGGGAAGAACTCGAAAGCATGATTGCCGGTCCCGACCGCGACCGCGTGCGGACCTGGCTTGAAGGTTTGCCGACAGCGGTGCGGACCATCTTTGTACTGCGCGCTGTGGCCGGATTCACGTCCCCCGAGACTGCGGAGATGCTGGTTGCCAATGGCGGTCCGCAGGCTGCCGGATGGAACCCCGAGACCATCCGCGAGCTGCTGCGCCAGGGGCTTTGTTCGCTCGCCTCCCAACTGATTCAGGAATCGTCCGGGCGCTAGGCCAGGCCGTTCGCCAATCCGGGGCGTCCTCACATCCATTCGCACCGCAGAGCCGCGCATCATGCGCACTCGACGACCTGCGTCCCGGCTTTTGCGCAAAAAGCGGGCCGGGCAGGGGCCGTTCGAAGGCTGGTTCGTTACACTAGTTTAAGAACCTTGCCGCCACTTCTGTGCATCCATTGATGAGTCAACACTTTTCGGGCAAGCGCCCCTCTTCCAGAACGAATCGGGTCGAAAACCATTGATGCCGTCAAAATTATCAATGAATAGCTCAAACCGTCCCTATGTCCGCCGCGTGGGTACGGGTCTCGCTGTGCTGGCGTTTGGACTGATCTCAGGGCTGCCTGTGAGCAAGCTGGCCGCGCAGACTCCCACCGCGCCGGGCCCGGCGCCCACCGCGGCGGCAGCGAACGCATCCAGCTTTCAGGGCAGCGTGACCACGGGCGATGTGTCGGCGCAGCCCATCGATTTGACGCTCGACGACGCAATCCAGCGCGGCCTGCGCAACAACCTGGGCGTGATTTTGAGCAGTACGCAGACGGCCGCGGCGCGCGGACAGCGCCTCAGCCAGCTTCAGGACTTGCTGCCCTCGGTGGACGCTTACGCCAAAGAATCTGTCATGCAGGTTGACCTGGCGGCAGAGGGTCTTCGCATTCCCGGATTTCCGACCATGGTTGGGCCGTTCGGTTTTACCGATCTGCGGGCCTCGCTGAGCTGGTCTCTGGTTGACCTGCACTCGCTGCATAACTACCTGGCTGCGCGCCACAACTTCAACGCGTCCGAGCTCTCTGCCCAGGACGCCCGCGACCTGGTGGTGCTGACCGTTGGCAATGCTTACCTGCTGGTTGTGGCCGATGAAACACGCGTAAGCAGCGTGCAGGCGCAGGTGGCTACCGCGAAGATTTCTCTCAATCAGGCGGTCCAGTATCACCAGGCCGGCATTGCTCCCGCTCTGGACGAGTTGCGGTCGCGAGTAGACTACCAGTCGCTCGAGCAGCAGTTGATTGTGGCGCAGAACGCGTTCGAAAAAGACAAGCTGGCGTTGGCCCGCACCATCGGCCTGCCGCTGGCGCAAAGCTTCAACTTGGTGGACAAGGCGCCGTATGCCGCGTTCGATCAACTCGACGTGGACGCGACCATTCGCCAGGCTCACGCCAACCGCAAGGACCTGGCGGCGATGATGGAGCAGACCAAGGCCGCAGAGGAGCAGCGCAAAGCGGCCACAGCGGACCGCTTGCCTACACTGACGGCCAACGTGGACTACGGCGATATCGGCGTGAACGTGCGGCACTCGCACGGCACGGTGGACGCTTCGGGAACACTGAGCGTACCGGTCTTCAAGGAATTTGCTCTCCGCGGCGAGGCCATGCAGGCGCAGTCGCAACTGGATACGCAGCGGGCGCAGATGAGCGACAAGAACGCGCAGGTGGACGCGGATGTCCGCGATGCGCTGCTCGACATTGCCTCGGCGCAGAAGCAGGTTGAAGTGGCCCGCTCCAGCGTGGACCTGGCCAACCAGGTGCTCAGCGAGGCGCAGCAGCGTTACGCCGCCGGCGTCAGTGACAACCTGGCGGTGAGCCAGGCGGAACAGTCCGTGGCGCAGGCCAACGATCAGTATGTAACCAGCCTTTACCGGCACAATATTGCCAAGCTAAGCCTGGCACGTGCGCTGGGGGCGGCAGACAATTACAAGAGCTATTTGGGAGGAAAGTAAACGTGGCGGATACAACAACAACACCCGCTCGCCCCGAGCCGGATACGGCGACTGAGGTCGAACAGCCGCGGTCCCGCCGCAGAGGCATCATCATTGTGGTGGTTGCAATCCTCGTGGTGGCGGCCCTCGCGTTTTGGTGGCACTCTACGTTTACCGAGGACACGGACGACGCGCAGGTCAACGGCCACCTGATCCAGATCAGTTCACGCATTGCCGGCCAGGTGCTCCATGTGTACGTGGACGAGAACCAGATGGTGAAGCAAGGTGACGTGATCGCGGAACTCGATCCACGGGACTACCAGGTGGCGGTGGAGAATGCCAAGGCTGCGCTGGCCAGCGCACAAGCCAACGCCGCTGCGGCCAACGTCGCCGTGCCGCTGACGACCATCAACACCGGTAGCAACCTGAGTGTAGCCGGAGCCGATGTGAGCGGTGCGCATGCCGCCGTTCAGCAGTCGCAGGGCCAGGTGCAGGCGGCGCACGCACGCGTGTTGCAGGTGCAGGCCAATAACATCAAGGCACAGGCAGACCTGGAGCGCTACAAGCCGCTGGTTGAAAAAGACGTGATCAGCAAGCAGCAGTTTGACGCAGCGGTGGCCGCCGCAGCCGCTGCGGCCGCCTCAGTGCAGGACGCCATCGCCAGTGAGCAGGCCGCAACCGACGGCGTGCGCGTGGCGCGTGAGCGCGAAGCCCAGTCCAAGGCGCAACTGAAGTACGCCCAGACGGGACCGCAGCAGGTGGCCGCGCAGAGCGCAAAGGCCCGGCAGGCGTTGGCACAGGTGCAGCAGGCCCAGGCGCAGCTCGACCAGGCCGATCTGAACCTCAGCTACACCAAGATCGTCGCTCCCGAGGCAGGCATCATCACCCGCAAGAGCGTGGAGATCAACCAGAACATTGCGGCTGGGCAGAACCTGCTGACGCTCGTCTCGCTCCAGGGCATCTGGGTGACCGCGAACTTCAAGGAGACGCAGTTGGAGCACATGTCCGCTGGCCAGACCGTCCTCGTCTCCGTGGACGCCACCGGCAAAACCTATCACGGCAAGGTGACACAGATTGGCGGCGCCACCGGCTCGGTGCTCTCGCTGTTTCCACCGGAAAACGCGACCGGCAATTACGTGAAGGTGGTGCAGCGCGTTCCCGTGCGCATCGACTTCACCGAGCTGCAGAACGAAGACCCCAACCAAGCATTGCGGCCGGGGCTTTCAGTCGAACCCAAGGTGCGGGTGAAGAAGTAAGGGCAGCTTCCAGCTTCTAGCTTTGCAGGGTCGGCGTTTGCCGGCCCTGTTTTCTTTGGGTGGGGTTCGGCGGCGCATCCATATATGACAGCAACCAACAATAAGCACCGGACTTGCTGTAAGACCCATTAGACTGTTCTGAACAAGCCATGAAAGATTCCATCCACGTCTCGAAGGAGAATTACCTCAAGGCCATCCTCGAGGCCGACGCCGAAGGGCGGCAGGTGATTCCCGCCCTGCTCGCGCATTGGCTTGAGGTGTCGGCGCCGGCGGTGACCATGGCGCTCAAGCGCCTCAAGCGCGACGGCTACGTCGAGGTAGGCGAAGACGGCATCGTGCGCCTGACCGCGTCAGGCCGGGAGATGGCCTATCGCACGGCGCTGCGCCATCACCTTATCGAACGCATGCTGAGCGAGATCTTCGGGATGGCATGGTACGAAATTCACGAGGAGGCGGAGCGGCTGGAGCACGCCGTCTCTCCCGCCTTCGAGGCCAAGCTGCGGGAAAAGCTGGGCGAGGGCGGCGCCTGTCCTCACGGCAACGCGGTATTGCCCGAGAATCCGATCGAACGCAAGCGGCGCGGCGAAGTGCCGCTCTCAGAAGCCGCTGCAGGCCAGCGCTACGTTGTGGCCAGCTTGCACGAGCGCGACCCTGAACTGCTGCTATTTTTGCACCGCGCCGGAATTGGACCCAGCAAGAGCCTGCGGGTTGTGAGCCAGAACTACGACCAAACCGTTTCAATCGAGCTATCTACAGGGGTATCGATCCTGGGAAGACCGGCAGCCGAGGCGGTCTGGCTCCGTCCGGAAGTGCAATGATAATTGATCGTAATGAAATAAATTAACTATGATTAAGTGAGCCGTGTCATACTACTCGTGTGACAGGCTCCGGCCTTTCCCCTGTTTTCCTATGGCCACTGAAATCAGACCCCAGGTCGCGTTCCCGGAGCCTTCTTTACCGGAGGTGCATTCGAGCGTGCGCATTTCGCGGTCGCCGTTCTACTGGCGGCGGCTGCTGGGCTTCATTGGACCGGGGTTTCTGATCTCAGTGGGGTACATGGACCCCGGCAATTGGGCTACCGACATCGCGGGCGGCTCGCGCTTCGGCTACACGCTGCTGTTCGTCATTATGGCGTCAAACCTGATGGCGGTTTTGCTCCAGAGCCTGTCGCTCAAACTAGGCGTGGCCACGGAGCGCGACCTGGCCCAGCTTTGCCGCGAGCACACCAGCCGCTGGGTGAGCTTCACGCTGTGGATCATGGCCGAGATCGCCATCGCGGCCTGCGACATGGCAGAGGTCATCGGCTCGGCCATCGCACTGCAACTGCTGTTTCACATCCCGCTGTTTTATGGCGTGCTGATCACCGGTCTCGATGTGCTGCTGATTTTGCTGCTGCAGCGCTGGGGCTTTCGCTACGTCGAGGCGCTGGTGATCGCGCTGATCGGCACGATTCTCGGGCTCTTCGGCATCCAGATGTTCCTGTCGAAGCCGGAGTACTGGCCCGCGCTGCATAGCCTCTTTATTCCTTCGCGCTCCATCATTGCGAACCCCGACATGCTCTACATCGCCATCGGCATGCTGGGCGCCACTGTCATGCCGCACAATCTCTACTTGCACTCGTCGATTGTGCAGAGCCGCCGCTACAAGCGCACGCCCGAGGGCAAGCGCGAGGCCGTTCACATGGCCAACATCGACTCCGCCCTGGCGCTCACCATCGCGCTGTTTGTGAATGCGGCCATTCTCATCGTGGCGGCGGCGGTCTTCCACCGCAGCGGCCACTTTGAGGTCGCTGCCATAGAGGATGCCTACAAGCTATTGAGCCCGCTGGTGGGCGTGGTGGGCGCCAGCACGCTGTTCGCGGTGGCGCTGCTGGCGTCGGGCCAGAACTCGTCGATTACCGGAACGCTCGCAGGCCAGGTGGTGATGGAAGGCTTCATCCACATCAAGCTAGCTCCATGGCTGCGCCGCCTCATCACCCGCTCCATCGCCATCATCCCCACCATCATCGTGGTGGCGATCAACGGCGAGGCGGGAACGGAAAAGCTGCTGCTGCTGAGCCAGGTGATTCTCTCCCTGCAACTCAGCTTCGCCGTGGTTCCGCTGGTGATCTTCACCAGCAGTCGCAAGAAGATGGGCGAGTTCGTGAACGCGCCATGGCTGAAGGCTCTTTCGTGGGCGACCGCGGTGTTGATTGCCGGCCTCAACGGTTGGTTCCTGGTGTTGATGATGAAGTAGGGCAAAGGGACTAGGGACTAGGGAACAGGGAATAGAACGATGGCGACTTGTTCTGGGGCTGCTGACGTTCCTCCGAGACTTCGAAGCGCAGCCTTGGCAGGTCTGAATTCGACCTGCGCATGACCGGCCCGAACCCGCTACCATAGAAGTGATGCACATTCTCTCTGCTGCCGAGATGCAGGCCTGCGACCGCGTGACGACGGAGCGTTTCGGAATTCCGTCTGTCGATTTGATGCGCCGGGCCGCGGCTTCGATTGCGGCTTTTGCGCGGCAGCAGTTTCCCCGAGCAAAGCGTGTGACTGTGCTGTGCGGGCGCGGCAACAACGGCGGCGACGGCATGATGGCGGCGCGGCTCCTGGCCGAAGACGGCATCGAAGTCACCGCACTGCTGCTCGGTTCGCCGAATGAGTTGAAGGGCGATGCCGCCACGGCATGGCGCGAGTTCTCCTCGGCGGCATCCTGCCAGCTTCACGTAGTCGAGGTACCCGCCGATCTGGGCGCGCGCGATTCGGCTCTTGACACCGACCTGATTCTGGATGCCGTCGTGGGCACCGGCTTCAGGCCACCGCTCAAAGGCCTGGCTCTTGCGGCACAGAAGTGGGTCACGGCGCACGCGCGCTCTGCCCCCGTCCTCGCGGTCGATTTGCCCTCCGGCTGGCCGGCGGATGAGACGGCGGCCACGGTGAGCGATCCGGTGTTTCCAGCCGATGCCGTCATTACCTTTACGGCGCCCAAACCGGCGCATGTCTTCGGCCAGTTGACGCGGCAATGGAATCAGCCGGTCGTAGTTGCGCCCATCGGCTCGCCGGATGAGGCCATCGTCTCCACGCTGGGTCTCGAGTGGGCCGGATCGTCGCAGGCGCTTATCCATGCGCCTCGCGCCGCAGACGCCAACAAGGGCAAATTCGGCCATGTGCTGGTGGTGGGCGGATCGTTCGGCTCAGCGGGCGGCAAAGCAGGCGCGCCGGTGATGAGCTCTCTTGCCGCGCTGCGCGCAGGAGCGGGACTGGTGACTGCGGCGGTTCCCGCGCCCGCGCTCGCATTGGTGTCGAGCTTCGCGCCGGAACTGATGACATGGCCGCTGCTCGCGAACACCGAGGGGCAGGCCACGCCCGATAATCTCGCTCGGCAGCATCTGGCGGCTTTCACAAAGGGCATGACTGTGCTGGCCATCGGGCCAGGTCTCGGGCAGGGCGCAGACACGGCCAGGTTTGTCACCGGGCTGCTCTCCGCAACCACGCTGCCGGCGGTCATCGACGCCGATGCTCTGAATATTGTGTCGCAGCAAATCGACTTGCTCACCGACCTGACAAAGGACGGTCGCACCGTGGTGCTCACGCCCCATCCGGGCGAGATGGCGCGGCTGGCCGGCATCAAAACCTCCGAGGTGCAGGCGAACCGGCTGGATGTCGCGCGCAGCGTTGCTCTGCGCCATCGCGTCACCGTGGTGCTCAAGGGCGCGCGCACGTTGATTGCGCATCCCGATGGGCGCGTGGCGGTGAACACGACGGGAAATCCTGGCATGGCCAAGGGGGGCAGCGGCGACCTGCTCACTGGAGTGGTCGCTGCTCTGCTGGCGCAGTATCCAGATAAGCCGGCGCAGGCTGTGGAGGCCGCGGTGTTTCTGCACGGACTGGCTGCCGATCTTGCGGTGCGCGAGGGCGACGAGCACACGCTGATGGCCACGGACAGTCTTCCGCATTTTTCTCGGGCTTTCCGCTTTCGTTCATGTACCGCGAACGGTTATGTTTGGTTGCAGGGGTTGCCGCCGGGAACGTTGCCGGCCAAGGGCTCCCAAGAGGCAGCAGAATGAGCAAGGAAACCCCCGTGGCCGAAGGCCGAATCCACGAGTTCACCACGCTGAGCGGCGCTGATACCGTCGAAGTGGGACGCAAACTGGCCGCGCTGTTGAAGCCGCCGCAACTGCTGCTGCTGCGCGGCGACCTGGGCACCGGCAAAACCACGCTGGTCAAGGGAATCGCGCAGGCGCTCGACGCCGCCGATCCCGATGAGGTGACCAGCCCCACCTTCACGCTGCTGCACGAGTACGACGGCACGCAGGACGGAAAGCCCGTTAAGCTGTTTCACCTTGACGTGTACCGCCTTGAAGGCGAGCGCCAATTGGAGACGCTGGGCCTCGACGAGCTGCTCACACCCGATGCGCTGGTGCTGGTGGAGTGGGGAGACAAGTTCAAGAGCATCCGCAAGCGCGCCACCGGCGAAATCGTCATCACCGCGGAAGGCGGCGACGCGCGCAAGATCACGGTGACGCTGAACAAAGGATGAGCGGCATAGCCGCTGCGCCCTCGAGTGCAAGCCCGACGGAGAATTGATGGATTCACCTGCTCATCCCGGTGATGAGGCCGTCTGCTGCGGTTCGTGCGCCGCGCCCGCCTCTCTATCTCGTCAGGTTGCGTGGCTTCAAACCGTCACCATTGCATGGATGGTGCTCGAGTGCGCTGGCTCCCTGTGGGCCGTAGCGCAGGCACATAGCGTGGCGTTGCTCGCCTTCGGTTCTGACAGCCTCATCGAGCTATTCTCAGCGTCTGTGGTTCTGCTTCAGTTTCTGCCGCGCTTCCCGTTGAAGAAAGCTCATGCGGAGCGGGCCGCCGCGATCCTGCTCTATCTTCTGGCCGCAGTAGTCGTGCTCATTGCAGCGATGTCCTATCGCAGTCCCATGGAAACCAGTTGCCTCGGTATCGGCATCAGTGCCGCGGCGCTCATCGTCATGCCGGTGCTGGCGGCCCTCAAGCGCAGACAAGCGCACGCCTCCAACGACCGCGCCCTCGCAGCCGACGCCACGCAATCGGCCACCTGCGCCTATCTGGCGGCGGTCACGCTGGCGGGTCTCGTGATTTACGCGATCTGGCACATTGCGTGGGTCGATTCAGCGGCGGCGCTAGCGGCCGTTCCCATTCTCATCATCGAAGGGTGCCGCGCGTGGCGCGGAGACGGCTGCGGTTGCGCGTGACTCACGTTCCATTTTTGGCCGAATCAGTGTTCCATCGGAGCTACGATAAGTAGATTGCGGGCTCATCAATCCTTATGAACCGAATTCCCATTGACGAAGTTTGCGAGACGCTAGCGGCCGTGCTGCGAAGGTTTGGATTCACTGATGAGCGCGCCCAAACCTGTGCGCGCCTCTTCACGGAGACAACGTGCGACGGCGTGTACACGCATGGCATCAACCGCTTCCCGCGCTTTGTCGCCACGGTGCGTAACGGGGCCGTCGATGTTGAGGCGCAGCCACAAGTCGTGTCTCATTTCGGCGCGATGGAACGCTGGGACGGACAGTGTGGCCCGGGAAATCTCAACGCGCTTGCCGCGATGGAGCGCGCTATGGAGCTGAGCCGGGAGCATGGCCTGGGATGTGTCGCGCTCGGCAACACCAACCACTGGATGCGCGGCGGCACCTACGGCTGGCAGGCCGCCGAGGCCGGGCTCATCGGCATCTGCTGGACCAACACCATGCCCAACCTTCCACCGTGGGGCGGTGCGGAGCCTTGCATCGGCAATAATCCCCTGGTGATTGCCGTGCCGCGCGCGGAGGGCCACGTGGTGCTCGATATGGCCATGTCGCAGTTCTCCTACGGCGCGCTTGAGAGCTACCGCAATCGCGGCGAGATGCTGCCTATGGAGGGCGGCTTCGACGTGGAAGGAAACCTCACGCGCGATCCGGCTGCTATTGAGAAATCGCAGCGCGCGCTGCCCGTTGGATACTGGAAGGGCTCCGGCCTCTCCATCGTGCTCGACATGATCGCGGCCATGACGTCGCTCGGCCTCGCGACGCATCAGCTTGCGGCGGATCCTCTGCGCGAGACGGGCCTCTCGCAGGTCTTTGTGGCAATGAACCCCGACGCCCTCGGACCCGCGCCCACAGGCTCGCACATCGCGGACGAGGTTGTGGCTTCATTGCACAGGTGCAAGCCCGCGAAAGCAGGCAGCGCGGTTCGCTATCCGGGAGAGCAGACGCTTCGTATGCGTGCTGAAAACCAGAGGCTGGGGCTGCCGATTGATCCGACGGTGTGGGCGCAGATTCTGGCGATGTAATGCGAAGAATCCGGCTCGCTCAGAACCCCATGATGTTGTAGCCGCAATCCACGTACAGCGTTTCGCCGGTGATGGCGCTGGCCAGATCGCTGGCCAGGAACAGCGCGGTTCCGCCCACTTCGAGCTGATCGACGTTGCGGTGCAGGGGCGCGCGTTCTGCGTGGGCCCGCATCATCTCGCTCAGGTCGCCCACACCGCGTGCCGCCAGTGTCTTGATGGGTCCGGCGGAGATGGCGTTGACGCGAATGTTTTTGGGTCCCAGGTTCCAAGCTAGGTAGCGAACTGTCGATTCCAGTCCGGCCTTGGCCACCGCCATCACGTTGTAGTTGGGAACCACTTTCTCTGCGGCGTAGTAGCTGAGAGTCATGATGGTGCCGCCGTCCGTCATCAGGGGAACAGCCCCGCGGCTCACGGCGATGAGCGAATAGACGCTCACGTCCAGCGCCGTGCGGAAACCTTCGCGGGTGGTGTTGATGAACTCGCCGCGCAGATCGGCGGCCGGCGCATAGGCCACCGCATGCACCAGGATTTCGATCTTGCTGTACTTCTCCTTGATGGCTGCAAAGACGGCATCGATCTCCGCGTCGTTGGAGACGTCGCACTGAAAGCCCGAGGCGCCGGGCAATTCGTTGATCAGGTCCTCGGCTTCGAGCTTCATGCGCTCGTTTTGATAGCAGATGGCCAGGGTGGCGCCAGCCGCGTGCAGTTTTTGGGCGATTCCCCAGGCGATGGAACGCTTGTTGGCCAGCCCGAAGACCACGGCCGTCTTACCCGCCAAATCAATCATGTTACTTTTGTTCCTCCATGGCCCGTGCGGAAGGAAAGACGGACCCACCATGTCTCAGAATATCAGAGCGAAACTGTGTCTTTGCTTGGGATTGAGACCGCGGTCGATTGGCTGGAGGGGTGCGGGCACTCACCCACCGAGGTCGACAAGGTCCACCTGGCCCACGGGCCGCTCAAGGAACCGCGAACCGAGCCGTTCGAACTTCTCCACCGAATCGGTCGCGAAGCAGCGAATGATCGTCGCAGGCTCTCCAACGCCGCCGGCACCCGGCGCAAGTTGGCCATTCACCAGTCGAACCGCAGCCTCGGCAGCGGATTCGGCCGAGTCAATGACCGCCATCCCCGCTGGAACAGCCCGTTCAATGAGCGGACGCAGAAGCGGATAGTGAGTGCAGCCCAGCACCAGCGCGTCCGGGTTCAGCCCCTGGGCGGCGGCATCGGCAGTCAACTCGTCGAGATAGATGCGGATGACCTCAGCCGTGACGGGATGGTTGGTCCAGCCTTCTTCAACCAGCGGCACCAGCAGCGGGCAGGCTTTCTCCAATGCACGCAAACCCCGGGCCAGGCAGGCGGCCGCATAGGCGTGGCTCTGCACCGTGGCGTCGGTGGCGATTACCAGCACGTCCCCGGTCTTCGAAGCGGCGTGGGCCGCGGTGGCTCCCGGCTCGATCACGCCTAACACAGGCACTGGTACCGCGTCCTGAATGGCATCCAATGCCAGCGCGCTGGCAGTGTTGCAGGCGATTACGAGGAACTGCGCGCCCTGTTCGCGCACCAGGAACTGCGCGCTCTCCGCGGCATACCGTGCAATGGTTCGGCGCGATTTGGAGCCGTAGGGCAGACGGGCCGTGTCACCCAGAAATGCGTAGCGCGCCCTAGGCATGCGCCGGACCAGAGAGCGCAGCACGGTAAGCCCCCCAAAGCCGGAGTCGAAAACGCCAATCGTGGGCGGAGGTGCAATGGTCTGGGAGGTCATGGATGCGTCAACTCGGGCGGTGCAGCGTCGGAAGTGAGGTACGTGCGGGTCAGGTCGGCGTGCCCGGCCAGGGTGGCGCGCGACTGCCCGTCCACCAGAAAGCGGACCTGCGTCACGCGAGGCAAGTTTGCGTGCAGCGTCCCGCAAATCGAGAGCACGGTCAGCGTTTCGGTCTCCAGTCCCGAGGGGTGCGTAGAAACAAAACTGCTGGTCAGGTTGACGACGGCCAGTTCAGGGCCGGAATCTCGCGCGGCGCCCGAGTTGCCCCCGCCCGAGTTGGACGGGCCCGAACCACCCGGGGCTGAGGTGCCCGCGACAGCCTTTCCCGAATCGCTCTCCAAGACCGGCAGCAGAAACACCTGGGCCACCGAAGTGGCGCCGCCGGGAACCGGGTGGGCGGCGTTGGCGGCTGCATAGATGTCGAGCAGCCGCCCCAGTATGGCGCGCGCCCGCGATCCGGGGTCGCTGGGCAGGGGCAGGGAGTGAACCTGGCCGAGAAGCGAGTTGTCATCGTCGTTGGCCACCATCAGGGTGGCCTGTTCAGCAGGCGCCACCTCGGGAGCCTTGGTGGGGGCCGAGTCTTCGCCGGCCACCAGGCGCTGATGGGCACGATCCCGCAACTGCCACAGCGCCACGCCCATCACCAGCGACGCCAGAACCAGGACACCGAGAAGAATGGTCTGATGGCGGGGAATCACGGTTGGCGCGCCTCCGTCCGCCACTCCAGCAGGGCGGCCGCCAGTGTGTTCGCCACCAGCGCCTGGTAGTCCGTATCGTCAGGTTCGGCGGTGATTTTTCGGTCTGCGTCGCGCTGGGGTGCAATCTCAATCGCCACAGCGGGACAGGTCATGCTGTCTACGCCCGGCAGCGCCGTTCGGCCCAGCGTCACCGTCAGGCCTCCGTGCTGCAGGGCGGAGTTAAGCACCCCGGCAAGCGCCAGGCTGCGCGTCACCCAGCCCGCCTGCGCTGTCTTCCAGGGAGCAAAATGGCTGGGTACCGCGGGAGTGAGTGAAGACGCGAACAGATGAACACCTGAACCGGTCTCTGCCACGTGAAGGCTGATGCACGCCTGGGCGTCGGCGTGGTTGGCAACCTCCGCGCGCTTCGCCATCTCAACGGATTGGTCGGCTTCCCGCGTGGTGATTACCTGCATGCCGCGAGCCCCGAGCAGAGAACGCAGCCGCACACTCAGCGCCAGCGTCGCGTTCTTCTCGTATTGCCCGCTCGTCAGCCGGCCGCCGGTGTCGTCGCCGCCATGCGCGGCATCCAGCACCACGACAAATCGCGCCGGCGGGGCCGGTGGCGCGGGCGGAGCCTGCTGTGCCGCAGCGAGCGGTTCCATGATCCCGGCCAATCCTGCGGCGACCAACAGGGCCGCCATCCAGCTAGTCCAGCGCATAAATGGCGAGACCACTCAGCAACTTGGGATAGAAATCGGTGGACTTCTGCGGCATCACTTCGCCCGCGAACGCCACTTCCCTCAGTTGCTCCATGGCCACGGGATTGGTAAGGAAGGCGACGTCGGCTTCATCTTTGCGAACCTGGTCAACAGCTTCGGCCGCGTCGCGGAGGTAGCGCAGGTTGGTCTGTTCGCGCACCTTTTCGGCATCGAGGCCCAACAGGCGATCCAGAACGATGGAGTGCAACTGGCTGAGGTCGAGACGGCGCTGCCGCTCCGGCAGTTGGGCAAGTGCGGCGGCCACAGCTTCCGGCTTCGATCGCAACAGGTAGGCCCCTCTGCGCGTCACGGCCACAAAGGCCGTTCCCGCCTGTTCGCCCAGGGTGTTCATGTAGAACGTCGCTTCGCCTGCGGGCAAAGCCTCCACCGTGAAGAACTCTTCGGCCGTTTTCGCAAACTCAGCGGGATCAAACTTCGCCAGGCCGTGAACCACGCGATGCGTCGGCAAAATCACCAGCCCGTCGGAATCCATGTTGACGAACGTCATCATCACCGCGGCTTCAGGATAGGCAGGCTGCGGCAACTGGCTCACTCTGGACTCGGTTTTGGCCGGCGCTGCGGGCGCGTGCTCTTTTGAGTAGGCCAGCGCCGTCTCGTAGCGATGGTGACCGTCGGCGATGATGAGCTTTTTGTCGGCCATCGCAGTGGTCAGCAGGCGAATTGCCGCCGGATCGTTGACGCGCCAAACGCGGTGCAGCACGCCGTACTCGTCGGTGATCTCGGCGTCCGCGGGACCGTTGCCCTCGTACAAAATCTTCTCCACGCTTCCGGCCGGGTCGGAGTACAGCATGAAAATCTGGCCAAAATGCGCGCGCGTGGCCTTCAGCAGATTGAGCCGGTCGCTCTTGGGCTTTGACAGCGTCTGCTCGTGGCGAAAGACCACCTGGTCGGCGTAGTCGTGCAGCTTGCCCAGAGCGATGAAACCGCGTCGTTCCTTCACGATGTCTGTGCCGGGAACCCGGAAACGTTGCGCATACGCATAGATGCAGGGAGACTTCTCCTGCGTCAGCACACCCTGCTCGCGCCAGGCCTTGAAATCGCGCGCCGCGCGAGTATAGACGCTTTCACCTCGCTCCGCATCGAAAAGTTCAGGCAGACCAAGAATAATGCGCACCAGGTTGTAAGGGCTGCTTTGGTAATAAGCCTGCTGCATGGCTGGGGAAATTTTATCGTACGGTTGAGTCACTACATCGTCTAACCGAACAGTGGCTGGATTGTAGTGCCAGGCGCGAAATGGATAGATATGGGCCATGCGGAAGGTCGTAACTCCAGATTGAAAGGGTGAGAATTGCACCCGCAAGTCGCGTATTCCTTGCTAGAGAACCAAGACAGGTTCCAGGCACGATTGTATCCCAGGACCGGGGCTGACCAGGGCGTTGCAGTACCACCGGATCAAACTCGGCATCAGATCAGCCGGTCCGGCCCCTGCTTGCCGTGCTACCATCACGATCAAATTCGTTTCGGTGCCGCGGTATGAGGAATCGTTCCAATCTTCGTTTCAACGTCGATCGATGTGTTGTCCCGCATCGAGTGCTTCGCACTGCGTGCCTGCACGCGTTGGCGGCAGTTTGCCTTTTCGCGTACGCGCACGCCCAGGACGATCCGCTCAACAAGGTGCATGTGCCCCCGCCGTCAACTTCAACGGCGCCGGCTGCAGGTGCGCCCGCTGGAGTTGAAGCACCCGCGGCTACCGGTCCCGGCGCTCTCAGGGCTCGCCCCGGCGCGCTCATCCGCATGAATGTCGACATGGTGCTGGTGCCGATCACGGTGACCGATCCCATGAACCGCCTCGTCACCGGGCTTGAGAAGGATGACTTCAAAGTCTTCGAGAATAGCGGCGAACAGAAGATTAGAACCTTCGCCAGCGAAGATGCACCGGTGTCGATCGGAATCATCTTCGATCTCTCCGGTTCCATGACCTCAAAACTGATCCGCGCTCGCGAGTCCATTCTGCAGTTCATCAAGACAGCCAATCCAGAAGACGAGTTTTTTGTCATCGGCTTCAACGACCGCCCGGAATTGATTGAGGACTTCACCGGCTCCGTTGAAGACATCCAGGCGCGGCTGGCCACGGTGCGCAGCGGCCATCGCACCGCGCTGCTCGACGCCATCTACTATGGAGTGGCCAAGATGAAGGATGCGCGCCACGAACGCAAGGCCCTGCTGGTGGTTTCAGACGGCGGCGACAACCGTTCCCGCTACACCGAGGGCGAAGTGCGGTCGCAGGTGCGGGAGTCGGATGTAGAGATATACTCCATCGGGATCTTCGACCCCTATGCCGCCACTCCCGAGGAGCGCACCGGCCCCATGCTGCTGAATGAACTTTGCGAAGAGACCGGAGGCCGCATGTTCCGCGTCGACGATCTGAGCGAGATGAGCGACATCGCCGAGAAGATCTCTACCGAGTTACGCAACCAGTATGTGATTGGATACACGCCTAGGGAAATGCACCGCGATGGCAAGTGGCGTAAAGTGAAAGTCAAGCTGAATCCACCTCAGGGGCTGCCCCCACTCACCGTCCATGCTCGCACCGGTTACTATGCGCCTATGCAATAACGCGATCGTCGCGGTTCTCCTGTTCGGAGCGGCTCTCTCGCTGTCAGCGCAAAAAACGCCGACTCAGCCAGCCCCGGCCCAGGCCCCACCGCTTACGGTGGATCGCGACCCAGTGCGCTCTCCTGACGCGGCGCCTCCAGCAACCCCTCAGGGCGAGGGAGTCCGCAAAGAGGCGGGCGGCTTCGTTCTGCACACCGATGTGGAAGAAGTGGTGCTGAATGCCACCGTTCTCGAAGGCAACAAGCTGGTGCAGGATCTGAAGAGAGACAATTTCCAGGTCTTTGAAGACGGCGTCAGGCAGAACATCATCAGCTTCCAGCACACTGACCTCCCGGTCTCCATCGCGCTGGTGGTTGACAACTCCGGCTCCATGTCAAAGAAGCGCCCGGCCGTGAACAAGAGCGCGCTCGACCTGATTGCGGCGTCGAACCCCCAGGATGAAGCCTTCGTCGTGAACTTCTCTGACGAGGCATTCATCGACCAGGAATTCACGTCCGATGTGAACAAACTCCGCGACGGACTGTCCCATATCGAGTCACGCGGCGGCACTGCCCTTTACGACGCAGTGGTTGCCTCGGCAGACAAGCTGGCGGCCGACGCCAAGCGCCCCAAACAGGTTCTTGTGCTTATCACCGACGGTGAGGACAACGCCTCCACGCTGAACCTGGAGCAGACCATTCGCCGCGTCCAGCAGCTTTCAGGACCGGTCATCTACTCCATCGGGCTGCTGTTTGGCGACGAGATGAGCCACGCTGAGGTACGGCACGCGCGGCGGGCGCTGGAGATGCTTTCGACGGAGACGGGCGGCATCGCATTCTTTCCCAAATCGCTTGAACAGGTGGACCAGATCGCCGCCGAGGTGGCTCGCGATATTCGCAGCCAGTACACGCTGGGCTACCACTCCACCAAGCCGACCACCGATCCGGGTTTCCGGCGCGTGCAGGTATCGGCTGAAGCCAAGGGTTCGGGCAAACTCAACGTCCGCACCAGAACGGGATATTTTCCCGTCGTACGAGGCGCCAAAAAAGCAGCCGCCCCAGCGAAGCAGTAGCTTCGCCCTCAAGTGCAGGCTCTGTGCTTCGCAGCGCATGACACCATTCCCGCCCCGCCGCGATAAGCTAAAAGCTGGAAGCCAGGAGCTAGAAGCCAAGCATGTCCCAATACAGGTACTCCACCCTTGCCGTGCACGCCGGGCAGCACCCCGATCCTCTGACGGGCGCCGTCAATGTGCCCCTTTACCTTTCATCGACCTTTGAACTCACCGGAGTCGGCACCGACAGGGGCTGGGACTACTCCCGCGCCGGCAACCCCACCCGCGACCGCCTTGAAACCGCGCTGGCTGCACTCGAAGGCGGCCATAGCGGCCACGCATTCACCAGCGGCATGGCGGCCATCTCGGGCCTCGTGACCATGCTGCGCGCCGGCGACCACTTGATCTGTTCGCGAGACGTCTATGGCGGCACGGCGCGCCTGTTCAACCAGATCGTCTGCCACTACGGCATCGAGATCGAGTACGTCGATACGGCCAACGTCGACGCAGTGGCCGCCGCCATCAAGCCCAACACGAAACTCATTCACGTGGAGACGCCCAGCAACCCTCTCATGGTGCTCAGCGACATCGCGGCCATCAGCGAAGTGGCCCACGCCAAGGGCATCGAAGTCAGCGTCGACAACACCTTCATGTCGCCCATGCTGCAGAGCCCGCTGGCGCTGGGCGCGGATATCGTGATGCACTCGACGACCAAGTATCTCAACGGCCACTCCGACGGCATCGGCGGCGCTCTCATCGGCTCCACGCCGGAGCACAAGGAGCGGTTCTGCCTGGTGCAGAAGGCCGCCGGCGGAATCATGTCGCCCTTCGAGTGCTTCCTGGTGCTGCGCGGCATCAAGACCATGCCCCTGCGCATCAAGCAGCACGAGGAGAATGGCCGCGCGGTGGCTGAATACCTGTCGACGCACCCCAAGGTAAATCTGCTGGCCTACCCCGGTTTGAAGAGCCATCCGCAGCACGACCTGGCCGTGAAGCAGCAGAAGGGCTTCGGCTCCATGATGAGTTGCGACCTGGGGTCGCGGGAGGCCGCAGCGCGTTTCCTGGGCGCAATCAAGATTTTCCTAAATGCCGAATCGCTGGGCGGGGTTGAATCGCTGGCGTCGCACTCTGCAACGACGACGCACGGATCAGTCTCCGCAGAGGAACGTGTGTTGATGGGCATCAGCGAGGGCAGGGTGCGCTTGTCAATCGGGATCGAAGACAAGGAAGACCTGATCGAAGACCTGGAACAGGCGCTGGCGGCGGTATAAATCCCCGCCGTCGGTTTTGTTCTGGAGTATCCTAGTTCGTGGGATCGTTTCAGTTCGACGGGGTCACATTCCGTGCATACCCAGGGGACCATGATCCCCCACATGTGTACGGCAGATATCAGGGAATAGTGGTCATTTTGGAACTAGGCAATGACAGACGGGTGCGCTTGGCAGAACGCGGTGATGCCATCCTGCCTCCGAATGCGAAGAGAAATCAGGTGCAGCATGTCTTGAATGCGGCAAACAGTTGCTTCGACAGCCTGATGGTTAAGTGGGAGGAGGCTCATGCCTGAACCTGCACAGATTACAACTACCGACGCCGAGATAGATGCAGCACTCAAGCGTTCGAGTGCGTTTGCGAAATATGATCGAAATGTAATCAAGGTTACATATCTTCATTCTGCCGACAAGCTGCGGTTGGTGCTAAATGACGGTGTAATCTGCTCGATTCCGCGCCGGCTAATCCAGGGACTCTCTGGCGTGCGCAAAAAAGAGAAATTGAGCCAAATCCAACTCATCAATTTAGGCAAAGGCCTGTTGTGGCCGCTTCTCGATGTCGCTCATTCAGTGCCGGGGTTATTGAACGGAGTCTATGGCTCTCTCCGGTGGATGGAGCGACTGAAATCCGAGTGTCAATCGAGCTCGATGAAGCAAAACAAGGTTGCGACATTGGCTCATCATTCATTTGCGTTCAGGAGGCCGAGCAGGGTTGTTGGTATTGATAGCCGCAATCGCGAATCGGATGGGCGCATCCGCGAGAAAAGCGGAAATACTTTAGTTGGTACACTGCGCAAATCTTATGGCGAGGACTTCTTAAGCGATTGGCGGAGCGATGCAAAGCTATCGTCTGTCCGTCAAGAGACGGATATGTCGCTGAATGAAATGGTGCGCCAGCATCGATTAGGAAAGAGGTTGCCGCCGCCTCGAAATCAAAGCCAGTAATCTCAGATAGGGGCCCAGAACGATTGGGGCCGCTTTCTTCAGTGCCCCACCGTTACCGCCGCCACCTTCTTCGGCCGCCGCATGAGGAAGGGCATTGGCACCAGGATCGCCGTCAGCGCCACCATCACCCAGGTCACATCCACATAGGCCAACAACCGCGCCTGCATCTGCGCCATGCCGTAAATCTGCGCGCCTGCGTGCTGCATGGCGTCCGGCATGGCTCCGCCTGACCTCTGATGCCACGCGCCGGCCAGTCCCGAACGTAGCGCCTCGAATGGGCCGTTGCCCGCCACGGTGTGCGCCCCCAGCATGGCCAGGTGCTTTTGAGTCAGCCGCGCCAGCAGCGTGGTCACAAAACTGATGCCCACCGATCCGCCCAGATTGCGCATCAGCGCCGAGAATCCGCTGACCTCGTTGTACTTCTCCTGCGGAATGCCCGCGTAGCAGAGCGTGTTGATGGGAATGAACAGGAACGGCAGGCCAAGGGCGATGACGACTCGCCAACTGACCGCCTGCCCAAAGCTCACATTGAGGCTGACGTTGGTCATGCGGTAGAGGCCAAACGTGGTGATGATGAAGCCCATCGCCACCAGCTTGCGCGGATCGAACTTGGGCGCCAGCGCCCCCGCCACCGGGAAAAGCAGCATGAGCGCGATTCCGCCCGACGAGACCGCCATCCCGGCCTGTTCCGCGGAGTAGCCCATGATCTCCTGCAGGAATTGCGGAATCAGCACCGTCGACGAGTAGAGCGACACACCCACCATGAACATCACGAACATGGTGGTGCCCACGTTGCGCTGCCCCAGCAACCGCAGGTCCAGGACGGGATGCTCGACATGAAACTGCCGCCAGATGAACAGCACCAATCCAATGGCGGAGACCACAAAGCACGTGGTGATGAAGCGCGAACTGAACCAGTCGTCTTCCTGGCCCTTGTCGAGCATGGTCTGCAAGGCGCCTATGGTCACCACCAGCAGGCCCAGGCCCCAGTAGTCCACACCCTCGCGGCGTTTGCGGATTGCGGCGAGATAAGGCGGATCTTCGACAACACGGTTGGTGAGATAGAGCGACAGAATCCCCACCGGAATGTTGATGAAGAAGATCCAGCGCCAGCTGTAGTTGTCCACAATCCATCCGCCCACCGTGGGACCCAGCACCGGCGCCAGCACCACCGCCATGCCGTAGACGGCAAAGGCCATGCTGCGCTTCTGCGGCGGAAAGGTGTCGGCCAGGATGGACTGTTCGCTGGGCTGCAGTCCGCCCCCGGCGGCTCCCTGCAATACGCGGAAGAAGACCAGCACTCCCAGCGAGGGCGCCAGTCCGCACATCAGCGAAGTGAGCGTGAACAGAAACACGCAGCTCATGTAAAAGCGTTTGCGTCCCATGCGGTTGGCAATCCAGCCGCTGATGGGCAGCACCACGGCGTTGGCCACCAGGTAGCTGGTCAGCACCCACGTCGCCTCGTCGCGGCTGGCGGAGAGCGACCCGCCGATGTGTCCCATGGCCACGTTGGCGATCGAGGTGTCCAGCGCCTCCATGAACGTCGCCAGCGTCACTGTCAGGGCAATGACCCACGGGTTGGCGCGGGGTCGCCATGTGTCGTGGAACGAGAGTGTTTCCGCCGCGGCCGCCAAGGCTGCTCCTTTTTACTCCGGCGCTTGGGGAAGCCGTAGTGTTAAGAAGTGCTTTGAACAGAGTAATGGATCACCGCCTGCCGGGAAACCCGGCCGGGCGTATCAGGCATTTGGCTGGTCCCAATCCGCCCCGCGACCCTGCCTGAATCCATGCTCCGCTGGCAGCCCCGTTTGCCGCTGTGTCATCCTGTTGAAGTCATGCCAGCCATTTCTCTCACTGCCTCGACGCCCATGCTTCTGCTCGGTATCGACACCTGCGGCCCCTCCGGGTCGGTTGCTTTGGGGCGCAGGTCGGGTTCGGAAATCGAGATCCTGGGCCAGACTGAACTTGAGGGTCGCAGCTATTCCGCCACCCTGGTCGCTGCGGTGGGCGACCTGCTGGCCAGCCACGGCGTCAGTTTGCGCCAAGTCGGCTGCATGGTCGCCGTGAACGGTCCGGGAAGCTTCACCGGTGTCCGCTTGGGGCTCGCCGCCGTAAAGGGGCTGGCACAGGCCGCGGAGATCCCCGTGGTGGCCGTCTCACGGCTTGAGGTGCTGGCGGGCAAAGCAGCGGTGGCCTCGTCGGCCCTGGATGCGCATCGGCATGAGATTTACCTGCGCGTGGACAGCGGCACCGGCGGCAGGGAGTTGCTTGCAGGTGCCGGCGAGCTTGCGATGATCGAGCCGGTTCCTGCAAGGACTGCCGTTTGCGACGAATCAGCCGGCGCTGTGTTGGCCTTGGCCTGGCCGGATACGGAGCTGGTACACGCTCCCGCTCCCACCGCGGCCGACGCCCTGAAGCTCGTCGCGACCCGGATCGCGGACCGCGACTTTGTCGACCTTGCGCTCCTCGACGGCCACTACCTGCGCCGCTCCGACGCGGAAATCTTCGGCGACCCCGTCGCAGCCCCGGCACATCGCCCATGAGTCACCTGGCCGCCGCAGTAACCATTCGCCCCATGATGCTGGCCGACCTGGACCGCGTGACCGCCATCGCGCAGAGCTTGAAGGAAGCACCGCAGTGGCCCCGCGGAGCTTACGTTGCAATGCTCGACCCCGAAGGCCGCCCAAGGCGCATCGTCCTCGTGGCGGAGACCACTGGATCAGGGGTAGTAGCCTTCGTGGTCGCCAGCCTCATCCCCCCGCAGGCCGAACTGGAAACCATCACCGTCGCGGCTGAATCGCAGCGCCATGGGCTGGCCCGCCAACTTTATTCTGCGTTGGTCTCCGAGCTCAAAAATAGTCACGTTACGGAAGTCCAATTGGAGGTGCGCGCCTCCAACCAGCCGGCCCTCGCGCTTTACCGCTCTTTAGGGCTTCAGCAGACCGGCTGCCGCCCGCGCTATTACGCTGAGCCGGAAGAAGATGCACTTCTGCTTCAAGTCTCCATCGACTGACCCATCTCAGTCCCCGCAAACAGCCCGAAATCGGCCATCGTGTGATTGCCGTCACACATGTCGAATTGCAGGGTCGAAATCCACAGTTCACGTGACTTTCGCTTCGCGTTCCCGCTTGCAGATTGTCACGCAATGGCGCTATATGTAATTGTTCTGCAACAAAGGAGGGCGCCTATGGACGAAATAAATGATCCGACGCTGAGCGAAGAAATTTCACGCTTGCACGCCGAACACCGTCGCTACGCTCAGCGTTTGGAAGAGTTGATTCAGAAGCCGTATCTTTCCTCAGACGAACAGCTCGAGGAAGTACGGTTGAAGAAGCTGAAACTCCACGCCAAAGACCTGATTTTTGCCCTCGAACATCGATCTCCGGTGGTAGCGTAAGGCACTTTCAGGTAGCTGGCGCGAGCCGGCAAATGACGGAGCGGCGGGCGGTTTTGCCCTCTCGCGGGGAGTGTGTGCCAGAGTACGCCCCGGCAAGACCGCGCGGACCGTATAATCGTTGGGACAATGGTTCGTGACGGTTACATCTACGGTTTGAGTTTGCTGGCAGTGGCAGTCGTGCTGGCGTGGGCTACCGGCAACTGGGCTTGGAGTATCGTGCCCGTGCTGCTCGCGGCGTTTTTTCTGTGGTTTTTCCGCGATCCCCATCGGACCATCCCCACCGGTCCGGGCCTGATTGTGTCCCCTGCGGATGGGCTGGTAACCGAAACCATCCCCATCAACACGGCCGAAGGTCCGCGCCTGCGGATCAGCATCTTCCTCAATGTATTCAACGTGCACGTGAACCGCTCGCCCATCGCCGGCGTGCTGAGTTCCGTCAGCTACCACAAGGGCCAATACCTCAACGCCATGAACCCGGAGTCGGCGGACCGCAACGAGCAAAACACCGTCATCGTGCGCGGCGAAGGCTTCGACATTACCTTCAAGCAGATTGCAGGCCTGCTTGCGCGGCGCATCGTATTCGTTCCGCGTGAAGGCGACCGCGTGGAGCGCGGACAGCGCGTCGGCCTCATCAAGTTCGGGTCGCGCACCGACGTCGTGATTCCGTCCGATGCCATTCTGCACGTAAAGGTCGGGCAAAAAGTAAAGGGGGGCTCCAGTGTTCTGGCAGAGATGGGCGATGCGGCCATGGGCGCCGCCGTACAAACACCTCACCGGGCGGCAAACGCCCGCGTCCCCCTAGACCGCGATCAAGAGGATTCCCTGTGAACGGCCATGACCAGGCGATAGCCCGGGCCAATACCAAGGCCCGGCTGCGGCGTGGCATGTACCTGTTGCCTTCGCTGTTTACCGTGGGCAACATTGCGGCCGGGTACTTTGCCATCACCCAGACTATCGCGGCCATCGGCTCCAACGGTGACGCGCGCAGGCACCTTGACTGGGCGGCTATCGCCATCCTGGTTGCCATCCCGTTCGACTCCCTCGACGGCCGCATCGCCCGCATGACCAACACCACCAGCGAGTTTGGCAAGGAACTCGATTCGCTGGCCGATGTCATCACTTTTGGGGTGGCCCCCAGCCTGCTGGCTTACATCTGGGGCTTTCGTTTTCTGCCCGATACCATCAATCCACAGTTGCTTCAAGACCTGCAGCACGCGGGCGCCTTCATCTGCTTTCTTTTCCTCATTGGGGGAGCTTCGCGACTGGCGCGATTCAATATCAGCCACGACGCGCAGCCGCGGAATCCGGGCCGACCCGGCCGTAAGTACTTTGTTGGGATGCCCATTCCAGCAGCGGCCGGCCTGCTGGCCGCAACAGTGCATTTCTGCGGCGGCTATCCGGTAGAGGCGTGGTGGATCGCAATTATCTGGCTGGTGCTTGTCGGCACCAGCGGCTTCCTCATGGTCAGCACCTGGCGGTTCTGGTCGGGCAAGGAGATCAGCCTCTCCCGTCGCCATCCGTTCCAAATCTTATTTCTGGTGGCAACGATCCTGTTTGTGATTTGGCGATTTTCCCAGTTCGTGTTCTTTGCCGGTGCGCTCGTCTATATGTTCTCCGGCATCTGGGCAAGAGCGGCTTACTCGTGGTCGCGCCGCCGCCGCAGCAGGCCCTTCGCCGCTCCGGACCCGCCTGCAACCGGGCCTGACCCGTTGAGCCACCCATAGCTTCTCAACTAAAAGGAATCCTGTGTACAAGATCGCAATTGCCGGAGCCTCCACCCTGTTGGGCAAGGAGCTGAAAGAAGCCATTTCGGATTCACCCCTGGCGGCCGCCACTTTCACACTGTTGGACGAAAATGATGCCCTGGGCCAGCTCGACCAGGTGGGCGATGAAATCACCTTTGTCCAGGCCTTCGGGCCCGACGCCTTCGACAAGGTGGACTTCACCTTCTTCTGCGGGTCTGAAGACCTGACCCGCAGACACTGGCGCGCGGCGCTGCGGGCCGGATCCACGGTCCTCGACCTTTCCGGTGCTCTCGACCGCGAGCCCGGCGTGCTGGTACGCGCTCCGTGGCTGGGCGCCGAGGCGGGGACGCCTGACCTGTTTACGCCTGCTGTCGTTCCTGCGCATCCCGCCGCCATGGCGTTGGGCCTGCTGCTGGAGCGGCTGCAACAGTCCGCCCCGCTTCGATTTGCCGCCGCTACGGTGTTGGCGCCGGCCAGCGAATTTGGCCGTAGCGCCATGGACGAGTTGCACCAGCAGACCGTGACACTACTCAGCTTCCAGGGTCTGCCGCGTGCCATCTTCGACGCGCAGGTAGCCTTCAACCTGCTTTCTGGACTGGGCGAAAACGCCAAGGTCTCGCTTGAAGCGCTGGATACGCGGATTCGCCGCCACTATGAGGCGCTGGGCGGCGGACGCTGGCCCTCATTGACCTTGCAGACGCTTGTTGCCCCCACCTTTCACGGTCACACCTTTTCGATCGCTGTCGAATTGGAGCGCCCGGTTGAGATCTCCAGGCTTGAAGAAGCGCTCAGCGGCGACCACGTCGACCTGGTGCTGGAAGATACCGACTCGCCCTCCAACCTTTCCGCCACGGGGCAGAACGATGTCCTGGTCCGGCTGCGTCCTGTTCAAGACGGGCGCAACCCTCAGGAAGCCTCGCGCCTGTGGCTCTGGGCTGCCTCTGACAATCTGCGTATCTATGCGCAGAACGCGGTCGAGTGCGCGCTCGACCTGCGGCGGCTGAGGCCGCAGGGAACGGTGCAATAGTTCAGTCGCCGGAAGAAACAAAACTGCAAGCTCAACAAAACAAAGCCAAAGCGAAGAATGCCCT
>PLXP01000089.1:59801-76449 GCA_003151435.1 Acidobacteriaceae bacterium | reverse complement strand
CCTCTACCTTTACGATTGTGCACCCGCGAAGGGCTATCTTCTGCAATGGACATCAAAGAGTCTTTCAGCACCCTGTTGAGCCCAGTGCGAATGCCTTGAAAGGACATCGCCTCGGCGGTGACTTAACGACACAATCAGTGTGTAGGGCAGATTGCAGCGGTATGAAGCCACTCAGTACGATGGAATGAAGCCGCCCTGAACAAACGAAATCATGCCGCTCGATACAATCCGTCTAGCCACTTCACCTTGCGGCCAGCCGCCAGGGATTTCCAAGGCGAAGGTCTATCAAAGGGAAGGTTTGGCCACAACTCGCCAGCAATCACGGTCGCGCTTCAATGTTCAGCGTCTCCGGGTAGACTATACTGCCTCAACGCACAAATTGAGGAAACTTGAAATGTACAGTTCCACTTTCGGGCGTCCGATGACTTGGAATATTCGTGCAGTCGCGTACTGTGTGGTTCTGTTTCTTACGGCTATTGCTGTTCCGGCAATTGGTCAAGATAAAGCAGTTGTATACATCTGGAAAACGTGGCACGTCAACACCTTACGCCGCATAACATTTGATGTTTATCTCGATACTAAGCCTATCGCAAAACTTGACCGGAATCGGTACTTCGTAGCCTTGATCACACCTGGTAGGCATGTGTTCAGCACGAAGAATCTCTCGGCGAGTGCGGTAGAACTAGATTTCAAGGCGGGCCATTCGTACTACCTGAGAATGGACACGAGTAATGGAATGACCGTGGGACATCCGGTCTTGAGTCATGTCTCAGAGGAAGAAGGACAAACTGCAATCAAACAGGCCCAATCCGTCGATCCAACTGACGTAATAGATCACTCAGTGGTGTTCGTCAGCTTTGAACACCTTCCGCTTTCTCCGAAACTGGAGGCCGACAGTGCGAAAGTCTCATTTCAAGTAACGTCAGAACCACAGGGAGCGGACATTTTCATTGATGGTGAGTTCAAGGGGGCAACACCATCTCAGCTTAAAGCGGTCCCCGGCTCTCATATCTTGAAGGTTTCCCGTCCAGGATTCACCGATTGGCAAAGGAATATAGTTTTAGATGCTGAAACTGCTGTGACTTTTAATGCCATTCTAGTCAAACAGACGCCGTAACACCGAACTCCAATAGGCGTCTGAGTAGGCGCAGTTCCCAGATCACCGCCAACCCAACCGTGAACAAAGAGATCGAGTGATCGGAATTGAATAAGCGCATTGGTCCGCTTTCATTTAGGTAATTATCCTCTCAGAACAAGCGATTACGATATTGGAGTGAACATCCCGCACCCGATTGCCTATAAGCTGGCCTATTCAAATCGCCTCTTGGAAATTCTCGACTCCAAAATCGATGCGCAATTGAACGAGAAATCGGATGCAGCGATTGGAGAGGAATATAAGGATCTTTCCAGCTTTAGGGCCATTCTACAAGGCAAGGAAGTCCCGACCATCATCCCTCTGATATGTGGCGACGTTCTCCAGAACATTAGGTCTACACTGGACTATCTTGTGTGGGAGCTTGTGATTGCCAACAAGCAAAAGCCCGATGAAAGAAATGCGTTCCCGGTCTGTATAGCTCAGAGCACTTTCAAAGATTCTCAAAAGGGGAGATTGCGGGGAGTCCATCCTGACGCGATCACAATCATCGAGTCTTTGCAGCCTTACCATCTTGGGCAAGGGAAAGAACGCGAGTCCGCCATTTTCGTTTTGGATAAGCTCGCCAATATACACAAGCACCGGACCATCCTGATGGCTCAGGAAAGACACGCTCCGGTTGAAATGATTCGTGTCGTTGATCCCGCGGGGAACGTCTTGGGATTTGATCCGCTGCTAGCAATGGATGAGAAGGCAGTGGCGGAATACATTAAGGCCGCCCTAGAAATGAAGGTGAATGCGCAGATGGTCATTTTTGTACAGTTCGGGGAGGGCCCCGCGAAGGGCATGGAAGTTATTTCGGTTGTAGCTGGTCGCTATGACAGTGTTGCACTTGATATCGTTCCCCGATTCAATCGTTTCTTCGCCTAGCACCTCCGCCTTTCCCGGCGGATCGCTTGACTCTGAGTCCCAGCAGGTTGAGTTTGTTTTGACTTCACCGTCCGACGCCAAAACGTCAGCCCATCGCCATTAGTTGCCGATGGTATGTCGTTTCTTCGTTGGTTCCGATCGGATCGCCAAGCCGCCAGATTTCAGAGATCCGGTCGGGTCACCGCCCCCCCCGTCAACCCGCCACCCGGAAGACCTTTTCGTCAACATTTGCGACGGATGGTTAGCCCGAAGGGAATCCCAACCTTGCAGAAGTGGTTCAGCTCCCTGTATCCGGTGGCCGGATTGCGATTGTATTGCGTGGCCGCGTATCCGTTGTATTCGCTGGCCGAAACCATTGAATTCGGCATGCAGGGCATTACGGGTTGCGGGAAAAGTCAGGATTCGGACAGAAGCCCGAAAAGCCGGCCACTCAGGAACTGACATGCCACTCGAAGACCGGCGTAATGAATGCGAAGAGAACCTTGCCAAACATGGTTGGTGACAAGTTCTGGGCCAGCCGTGTCAATCAGTTCCGGCTCACGACCCTCGTCCACGTCTGCTCAATGAAATTGTCTGTCATGCCGGCGATGTAGTCGGTGACGGTTCGCGCCAGGCCTTCGGCTGGAATCTGCGCGCGGTGATCGGCGGGCAGCAGGCTTGGGTCAGCCATGAGCGCGGCAAACAGCCCCTCCACCACTTCCTCAGCATGGCGATGCGTATCTTCCATCCCCGGCGAGTTGTAGAGGTTGGCGTAGAGAAACGCCTTGGCCGCGGCCCTCTGCGTTTCCATTGCGGCGCTGAGCCCGGCGATCCGCTCCGGCGCCTCCCGCACCTCGGCAAGCGTTGTAATGCCGAGACGGTCCACTTGCGAGCGCACTTCCTTCATCAAGTCCGTCACCAGGGCATTCAGAACCCGTTTAAGCGCCTCGCCGGCGGTGAGCCTGGCCGCAGAGTCCGGATAGCGCTGCAACACCGCATCGTGGAAGCTGCGAAACAGCGGCACGCCCTCGCGCACCTGGTCGAGCGTGAGGATGCCGGAGTCCAGCCCGTCGTCGAAATCCGCAGTAAGGTAGGCGATTTCATCCGCCAGGTCGATCAGTTGCGCCTCAAGGGGCGGCCGCCGTTCCAGAGAGTATTCCGCCAGCTCCGGGTGTTCGGCTGCCGAGTAATCGTGGGAGTGCTTCACGATGCCTTCACGCACGCCCAGCGTTAGGTTCAGCCCGCGAAAAGCCGCGTAGCGCTCTTCAAACCACGACACAATCCGCAGCGCGTGCAGATTGTGGTCGAAGCCGAGTCCGTACGCCTTCAGAGCGTGGTCGAGAGCCTTTTCGCCCGCGTGCCCAAAGGGCGGATGGCCAATGTCATGCACCAGTGCCAGCGTTTCCGCCAGGTCGGTATTCAAACCCAGGGCAGTCGCAAGCGTCCTCGAAATCTGCGCCACTTCCAGGGTGTGGGTCAGGCGGCTGCGGAAGTGGTCCCCGGGGGGTTCACCGGGCAGCCGGGTGAAAACCTGCGTCTTGCCCGCCAGCCGGCGGAAGGCGCGCGCGTGCAGCACGCGGGCTCCATCGCGCGCAAAGGGAGTGCGATAGGCATGGGGCGGCTCGGCATAGGTGCGGTGGACCAGTTCGCTGCCCTGATCGCCACGCACAGCAATCCCGGGTGGAAGCGCGGCCGGCATAGGTTCCACATTCATGAGGAGTCTGCGCAATTTGCGGTACACGTCGGTTATATCGCAGTTGGCCCTTGAACTGCCCAGAGCAAGAAAAGAAACACCGCCGGCGGAGCCCCGCAGTAACGTGCCGGGAATCACCATTCACCCCTCGGGTGCGGTGCTATAACTCTTTGCGATACGGCGGAGATTGGACAAGTTCCACCATGCGGGAGTACGATCCTGCCGCGCTTCTTCGGGGCCGTTCACGGCGATCCGTGCAGCCCCAAACGCATTTTTCACGTCTGGACCGGAGGCAAGCATGAAAGCAATCAAGACAGTTGCAACAGCGCTGCTGGCGCTTGGCATTGCGTTTACGTGCGGATGCGCACGGCATTCGAGCAAGGAAGTCTTTTACCTGGTAACGGTGAATGCGGCGTTGCCCTACTGGCAGACGGGGGCGGCCGGGTTCAACCACGCGGCGGCGCAATACAAGGTCACAGCTAAGGTGGTAGGACCTGACAACTACGATCCGCAGGCGGAACTTGCCGCACTGCAAAAGGCCGTGGCGGCCAAACCGGCCGGCATTCTCATCTCTGTTGCGGACGCAGCTGTTCTGCAGCCTGGGATCGACGCCGCAATCAGCGCTGGAATTCCCGTCATCACCATTGACTCCGATGCGGTCGCCAGCCACAGGCTTTACTTCATCGGCACGAATAACCTTGAGGCTGGCCGTCTGGGCGGCAATCGCATTGCACAGAAGCTGAAGGGCGGCAAGGGCAACATCGTGGTGTTTACGATTGTGGGTCAGCCGAATATCGAAGAACGTCTCAAAGGATTGCGGGATTCGCTATCGACAGTGGCGGGCGTCAATATCGCCGAGGTGGTGGACATCAAGGGCGATCCGCGCGCGGCCTTCGACAAGACGCAGGCGTACCTTGCGCAGACCGGCGCCAAAAGAGTCGACGGCTTCATTTGCCTTGAGTCAGCGTCGGGCAAGATGGTTTCCGACGCCCTCAAGCGGGGCAACGCAACTGATCGTGTGCTGGTGGCGTGGGATGTAAACCAGGACACGCTGGACGGCATCAAGGCCGGCACCATCGACTCGACCATCGCGCAAAAGCCCTACACCATGGGCTACACGGGACTGAAGGCTCTCGACGAAATCTACCACGCCCCACCCAAGCAGTTCGGCAGGGACTACAGCGTGGATTCCTTCTCGCCTTATCCGGTGTTCGTTGACACGGGATCTTCGCTGGTCGACAAGACGAACGTCGATCTCTACATTGCTTCGGCTGCCGAGGACAACAAGTAGCCGTACTCCACAACCTGCGCAGTTCGCAAACGGCTGCGCGCAAAAAACGAGGCCCACGTTTCCAGGATGGAGACGTGGGCCTCGGTGCTTGTCTGCAACAGGGATCAAGGCTGGTGTTTAGGGCTTGTCCTGGCCGGTAGCGTTTTCCTGCTTGGCCAGCTTCACGCGTGCCCCTTCCAGCTTGTGCTGCACCTTGGCCACGTCCGCCGGTTCCACATCGGTGCTGGGCGTCTTGTTGTACTCCGCCAGCGAAAGCTGCCACTGCGCGGCGGCCAGCCGGATGCGACCGGTCTTCTCATACAGATCGCCCAGGTGATCGTGAACCGTTGGATCGGTCTGGTCACGCTCCACGGCTTGGCGCAGGTTGTCCTCGGCCAACTCGTACTGGCCCATTTTGAAGTAGGTCCAGCCCAGCGAGTCGAGGAACGCGCCGTTCATTGGCTCCAGCTCCACGGCCTTGCGAATCAACTTGAGCGCCTCGGGAAGGCGGATGCCCTTGTCGGCCAACATGTAGCCCAGGTAGTTGAGCGTCATGGCGTTGGTGGGGTCAAGGTCCAGGGCCTGGTGGAACAGTTGTTCGGCCTGCTCCGTATGCTTCTGCCGGTCTGCCAGCGCGCCCTTCAGAAAGAGCAGGTAAATCCTGTCTTCCTTCTTGGTGGTCAGGGGAGTGGCCTTGGCAAGAGCGTCCTCTGCGTCCTTCCACCGATGCAGGCGTGTGTCCATGTTGCCAATCGCCAGCCACACCGCCCGGTCGTTTTCGGTGTTGTCCAGCATCGCCTTGGCCATCGCAATGCCTTCCTCGGTCTTGCCTTCATCCAGCAGCTCGCCGGCCAGCATCAGCTTCAGATCGCGATCCTTGGGGCTTGCCTCCACGGCCTTGCGAGAAACTTCCACTGCCTTGTCAAACATCTTGGCGTCGCGGTAGGTGTCAACCTGGCCCTGGTAGCCGCGGACGGTCATGTCGCCGCCCATGTCCACCATCTTCTGGTAGGTGGCAATGGCCTGGTCCAGCTTGTTCTGCTCGTGATACACGGCGCCCAGCCGCTCCAGGAAGATGCCGCGGTTGTTCTTCTCCTCGGTGGTGTAAGCGCCGTTGGCGTGCGAGGTCTGGTCCGCCATCTTTTCGTAGACCGCGGCCGCATCCTCATAGCGTCCCAGCACGTCCAGCAGCAGGCCCTCGTTGTAGCCTGCCTCCAGGTTGTCGGGATCCTTTTTGCGCGCCTTGCGGATGGTGGTCAGTGCGTCGTCATACTTTCCTTGCCGGCGCTGGATCTCGGCGATGTGCACCAGCGATCCGGAGTCTTCCGGATCATTCGTCGAAATTTCCTTGAACTGCTTCAACGCCGCATCGAGCTGGCCGTCAGTCAGCAACGCCTGGGCCAGCGCGTTCATCGTGGGCGCGTCTCCCGGCAGCATGTCTGCCGCGCGCTTGTAGGCGGCGATGGCATCCTTCAGGCGCTTTAGCTGCTCATAGGTGGCGCCCAGGGTGAACTCCATGCGCGCCGTGCGATCGTTCTCCGGAACCCCTTCGATGACCTTGGCTGCGTGTTCGATGTCGCCGCTCTCAACGTAGACGCGGGCCAGGTTCAGCACCACTTCTTCCGATTCCGGCTCAATCTCCTGCGCAATCTTGAACTGCTCTTCCGCCTTCGACTGCTGATGCTTGACCGTGAAAAGCTGGCCCAGCACCATACGGTCCTCGACGCTCTTCGGCTGCAGCGCGACTATCTTCTCGTATTCCGCGATGGCCTGATCGAGCGTGTTGCCGGAGGGCGACGAGGAGGAGACGGCGTTCTGCTGCTCGCCTAGCTGACGCAGATAAATGCGTCCCAGCAGCTTGTGCGCGTCAATGTCGTCAGGGGATTTCTTCAGCAACGCCCGCGTCGTGGTTTCCGCTTCGTGGGCGCGCCCCGTGCGAAAATACAGATCCGCCAGCCCGTCATAGAGCTGCGACGAACTCGCATCGGCATTGATCGCGGCCTTGTACTCTTCGATCGCGTGCTGCACGTATTCAGGCTTCCCGGAGTTGACCGCCTGCTCCTCATAGAGGTTGGCCATCGCCGCATGGAAGTACGCCTGCGCACGGTTCGTGGACTGCGCGTCCGAATCTCCGGAGCTGGCGGGCGCAGATTGACCGGGCTTACCGGCAGTGGCAGCGGTTTGGGCAAAGGCGCTCGACGCCTGCAGCGATGCAAACGACGTTGCGGCGAGCGACAGCCAAAGGAGAGGCAAACTATTTTTTAGTCTCATGATCTCGTTTGGGGATTACCTGCCTCATAAGCCGGGCGCGGAGACAAGATACCACGCTGAAAGGCCCAGAAGGCTTCCCAGGCCGCCGGTGGAGACAGGCGTCCTGTTTATACAGACGATTCTACGCGCCATTTGGGTGCCTCTACTTGCAGAACGGCAAGGATTTTGCCGTTCTGACCTCAAAACAGCGCCAGCAGGGCGTCGAAGCGGCGGAAAACAAGACAGATTAGGCCCAACGCTCCGCTAACTCGCTAAATCGCGACTCCCGCGAAGCGGTGCTGACTCGCTGTCTTTGTTTCAATGAGCGGCCACGCACGGCGCCCACCGATGCGCCGAAAGAGCGCAATATTCTCAAAATGCACTAAACGCGCGTTGCGCCCGGGATCCAACCGTGCTCGCGCAGGGAGAGAAGCTGGCGATACAAGACCGCTGTCTGCCGTTCCAGCCGCTCCAACTGCCGTTCGCCAGGATGATCTTCCAGCGGAATGGGAGGCTGCAGAGCATGAATTCCGGGCTCAGGCCACAGGCCCGAAGCAGAGTGGGTGCCCTTGCCGACCTGTTCTTCCAGCCATTCCAGGCGGCGGTCCAGCAGCTCAATCCGGCTCTGGACAGCCCCGGATTGCTTCCACTGCCATTCGCCTTCAAGGGCGGTCAATGTCGTGACTCCCTGGGCGAATCGGCGCAGATAGGTGACAAATGCCGTGGCAAACCGCGCGAAAGGGCGCCGCCGCGGCCAGCTCTCCGTCAGCAGTCTTTCCAGCGATTCCTCGGTATCGTTGTGGGCCAAGCCGGTGGCGCGGCGAGCATTGGCCAGCACGCGCGACGATTTCGAGCGGCTTCGCCACGCGGCGGCCAGCTCGCCCAGGTAGCGGCGATCGGCTGCGATGCTTGCACGCAGAAACTGCGGCGCGCGATCGCGTTCGTAGGCAGGGAAGAGGAACATCATGGCGGCCACCGACAACACCGCACCGGCAATGGTGTTCCCAATGCGCCACAGGGCCAGTTGCCAGTCGCCCGGCGTGGGCATCCACGCCAGCACGAACGCCGGCGTCAGAAAGAAAGCGAAGGCCGCGTAGCTGACTGGCATGATCGCCAGCGCCAGAAGGGCAAACGGAAACAGGATGGCAGCCGTCGCCAGTTGCGAGTGCAGCGCCATGGCCAGCAGCGCAGCCACAATGCCCCCGCCCACGGTGCCTCCGATGCGCTCCATCCCGCGCCGCAGCGTGCCGGAAACGTGAGGCTGCAGCACGATCAGAGACGTCATCAGCAGCCAGTAGCCGTGGTTGATGTGCAGCAGCAGGATGATGGCCACGTCAAGCCCGCACACCAGCGACACGCGCGCGGCATGGCGCAGGGTGAGCGAGTCGCGGGTCAGGTTTGCGGCCAGCAGGTCAAGGTTCCAACCCTGGCGAAGCTGCCCCAGCCGCTCATACACGTAACCGAAGTGGCCGGCAGACGCGCCGGGGCCAACCCGGGCCCGCCCCAGCGCCCCGCCCAGGCGCAACTGCGACGCGCTCTCCACCGAGGTCTCAATCAGCGCAGCGGACTCCGCCACCTGCGCCAGCAAAAAGCGGCCCGACGCATCCACCTGCCCCAGGCACTCTTCCAGCGTTCGTGGCAGCCGCTGCAGTTCTTCGCATTTCGCGCCGACGGTTGCGGCTGTTTCGCTACGACGGCGGACCAGAAAGGAAGCCACCCACGCTTCGGCCGCGCGCAGCTCGTCCAGCCCGGAGACGCCGCGCGCCACGCAGGCGGAGCTTCCGGCGGCCTCCGACGTGGACTGCGCTTCAAGATGCTCGGCCAGCGCCACCGTCCGCGCAATCAGCATGTCGGCGCTCTCCAGCAGAACCACCAGGTTGTGGCTCTGTGCGGTCTCCGCCAGGTGCTCGGCGCGGACATTGGCCACCGCCTCCCAGCCGCGCTCTACCGCCCGCCGCACGCGGTACTGGTGATGTTGGGCCAGCCGGTGCCAAAGCGATGCACGCTGCCGTTCGCGGCCGGAAAGATCGATGACAGACCCCAGGAATGAAGCCAGCTCCGTGTAGCAATCGGCCACCGCGCTCCGGGCTGGCCTGTAAGCGTCCAGAGGCCACAGAAACAGGGAGAGCAGCGTAGCCCACGCGCCCCCGGCCAGCAGCAGCAGCCCCAATCCCAGCGCCTCGCGCCAGTTGGCCGCGGGAGCCCCGATGCCGCAGATGAACACCACCTGGACCAGCAACCCCGCCGAGGTAAACGGCTGTCCCAGCACCGCGAGGTAGCTCCACAGAAAGCACCACAGCACCGTCACGGGCAGTGCCCAGTGCAGGCTCCCCCCGGTCAGCGACCCCAGAAATACGCCCGCCGCGCCGCCCAGCGACAGCGTGGCCAGGCTGCTCATGCGCGAGCGATAAGGGCCGCCCGTGTCGGCCAGAATGGCCTCAAATCCGCCCAGCCCCGCCCAGCCCCGCCCAGCCCAGGTTGGGAATCCCAAGCACGTCGCCGAGCACCAGCGGCGCAGAGAGAGCCACAGCCGCCCGCAGCCCGCGCAGCCAGTCCATCTGGCGGACGATGGCGAGGGCTTGCGTGGGTAGGTGGTGCCAGAGTTCTTTGGGACGGGGCATCGTTCAATCAGACCAAGTGCGCGCTAAGCGTGGTGCAGAATGTAACGCCGATTTGTTCCAAATGGTCATGTGCTTTGACTGGAGAGGTAAACGCCTCAATGCCTGAAGTGCCGAATCCCGGTAAACACCATCGCCATTCCCAGCTTGTCGGCTGCGGCAATCACCTCGTCGTCGCGCACCGAGCCGCCCGGCTGGATCACAGCGGTAGCGCCGGCGGCAGCCACAGCCTCAAGCCCATCCGGGAACGGGAAGAACGCGTCTGAAGCCGCCACGGTGCCTTGCAGCGGCAGCACAGCCTTCATCGCACCAAACCGTGCCGCATCCACGCGGCTCATCTGGCCCGCGCCCACGCCCACCGTCTGCCCGTCACGCGCATACACAATGGCGTTCGACTTCACGTGCTTGCACACGCGCCACGCGAAGATCAGGCTGCGCAGCTCCTCCGCGGTCGGCGGACGCCAGGTAACCACCTTCAGCTCGTCTTCGTTGACGCGGCCAATATCGGCATCCTGCAGAAGCATTCCGCCGGAAACCTGCTTTACCACGGGACGCACCGGCGCTGCGTGAATCTCCACCAGCCGCAGGTTCTTCTTCGCAGCAAACCGCTGGCGCGCCTCCTCCGTAAACGATGGGGCGGCAATGGCCTCCACAAACAGCTTGGCAATCTCCTCCGCGGCCTCGCCATCCACGGCCTGGTTGATGCCGATAACGCCGCCAAAGGCCGATAACGGATCGCATGCCAGGGCCTTCTTGTACGCCTCAAGCACCGTGGCCCCGGTGGCCGCGCCGCAGGGATTGGTGTGCTTGATGATGGCCACCGCGGGCAGGTCGGCCTCGGTCGGCTTCAGATCCTGGGCCAACTCCCAGCAGGCGTCCAGATCCACCAAATTGTTGAAGCTCAACTCCTTGCCCTGCAACTGCCTTGCGCCCGCCACTCCCAGCCCCGAGCCGTCCGCATAGAGCGCCGCGCGCTGGTGCGGATTCTCGCCATAACGCAGCGACTGCGCCAGCGGAAAGTTGATGCGCAGCGTCGTTGGGAGAGCCGTCGCATCCGGGGCAGCCGGTTTGTCCGGCGCGGGTGCTTCGGCAATTCGGTCCAGCGTATTGGCAATCGCCGTATCGTACGCCGCAGTGGTGGCAAAGGCCTGCCGCGCCAGGCGCCAGCGGGTCTCGCGGCTCAGCGCGGCGCCCGCGGTGCCTTTCATCTCTTCGATCAGCGACCGGTAGTCCGACACGCGAGTCACGATGGCCACATCTTCAAAGTTCTTCGCCGCGGATCGCACCATCGAAGGGCCGCCGATGTCGATGTTTTCAATCAAGTGGCCAAACGCCACGCCGTGCTGGGCCGCAGTCTTCTCAAACGCGTAGAGGTTCACCACCACCATGTCGATGGGCACAATGCCGTGCTGCGCCACCGAGGCTTCATGCTGCGCGTTTCCGCGAACGTACAGCAGCCCGCCGTGGACCCGCGGATGCAGCGTTTTCACGCGCCCGTCGAGCATCTCGGGAAACCCTGTCAGGTCGCTGATGTCTCTGACCGCGAGGCCGGCCTCGCGCAGTGCCCGCGCCGTTCCCCCCGTGGAAATCAGCTCCACCCCAAAGCCCGCCAGCACCTGGGCAAACTCCACCAGCCCGGTCTTGTCCGTTACGCTCAGCAGAGCCCGCCGAATCTTCTTTTCCGCGCTCACAGTTCGCTCCTTGCGGCCTCGCACCGATCTGGCGCCGTCACATGCGCGCTCAACCGGCGAAAGCCAAACACCAGACTAAATCCTCAGGCTCGCCCGGAAGGGTGCGCCCGCAACAACATCCGCAGCTTGCGGCGAAACTTCACCACACATTCACGCGAACGGGCCGCGAGAACGATTCCAGCCCGGCCCGCGCATTCAACCGTCTCACCCGAAATCAATTACAGTTGAGCTATGGGAAGCAATCCCCCCACCCCGGAGTTTTTGCCTCCGGGATCCGGCTACACTCCGCCTCCTCCACCCCCGCGCCCTCGCCGTTCCTGGCAGGCCGCACCGGCCACCTATGCCCTGCTCGGCATCAACTGCGCGGTTTTCCTGGCCATGACTCTGCGCGGAGTCAACCCCGTGAGCCCAACCACCGGAAATCTGCTGCTCTGGGGAGCGGACAACCCGGGAGCCGTGCTCTATTTCGGCCAATGGTGGCGCATCGTCTCCGCCATGTTCGTACACGTGGGCCTCCTGCACCTCGCCACCAATATGTGGTGCCTGTGGAACCTGGGCTTGCTGGCCGAACCGCTCATGGGTTCATTAGGCGTCCTGGCGGTTTACGTGCTCACAGGTGCAGCGGGAAACCTGCTCTCAACCCTGGTGAATTGGTTTTATTTCCACGGTTGGGAGAGCCCTTTCTCGCTGTTTGGTCCCGTCGGAGCGGGAGCATCGGGTGCGGTCTTCGGTATCGCCGGAGCGCTGATCATCCTGCTCAAATCGCAGCGGCTTCCCGTGCCGCCTCAGGAATTGAAAAAGCTGCGCAAATCGGTTATCTACTTCGCTGCCATCAACCTGGTGATTGGTTTTTCCATCAGCGCCGGGACCAGCTTTCTGCACGCGGGACTGAGCATCGACAATATGGCTCATCTGGGCGGATTTACATGTGGATTGTTGTTTGCCGCGCCCATGGTTCCCCGATTGGGTGTGCCGCATACGCTCTTTGAACGGCGCTTGCGCCTCGCCGTTGGCATGATCGTCACTCTTCTGGTGCTGTTCGGTTTCTTCCTGGCTCAACTGCCGGGATAAGCCGGACGCGCCACCCGGCCAAATCGTGCAAGAATGTTGTTGTGCAAGCGGATCGTCCGATTTTAAAGCTCGCTCCAACTCTCACTTCACGTGATGGAGGTAGACCATGAAACGCCGCGAATTCCTCAAGCAAGCCGCTCTCACCGCCGCTACTGTGGCATCCACCAGCCAACTGCACGCCGCCAAGACGCCTTCGAACCCCATCGCCCGCCGCACCCTCGGCAAGACCGGCGAGAAGCTTTCCATCATCGGCTTTGGCGGCATCGTGGTGATGAACGAAGACACGGGCGCCGCCGGCAACATCGTGGCTGAAGCCGTGGATCGCGGCATCAACTACTTCGACGTCGCGCCCAGCTACGGCAATGCGCAGGAGCGTCTCGGACCGGCGCTCGCGCCCTATCGCAAGAACTGCTTTCTGGCCTGCAAAACCGAGGGCCGCATGAAAGACGACAGCCGCAAGCAGCTTGAGGAGTCGCTCCGTCTGCTCAAGACCGACCACGTCGACCTCTACCAGTTCCACGCCCTCACCAAGATGGCGGAACTCGACAAAGTGCTGGGGCCGGGTGGCGCCATGGAGACCATGGAAGCCGCGAAGAAAGAAGGGAAGATTCGGTTCATCGGCTTCTCGGTGCACTCCGCCGAAACTGCCCTTGCCGCGATGGATCGCTACAACTTCGACACCGTGCTCTTCCCGGTCAACTGGGTGCTGTTTACGCAGGCCGGCTTCGGCCCGCAGATCCTCAAGCGAGCGCAGGAAAAGAACATGGGCATCCTGGCGCTCAAGGGTATGGCGAAGACCGTGTGGTCCGCCGGCCAGAAGCAAAGTCATCCCGAGCCCAAGTGCTGGTACCAGCCCGCGGCCTTTCCCGATGAAGCTTCGCTGGGCTTGCGCTGGACGCTCGGCCATCCCATCACCGCCGCCATCCCGCCCGGAGACGAACGCTACTTCCGCCTCGCAATGGACGTGGCGCAAAACTACAAGCCGCTCGAATCGCATGAGGAACAGGCGCTGCTCACCGGCGCCCACGGCGTCGAGCCGATCTTTCACCTTGGGAATGACGTCTAGAAGCTGTTTCATAACCCTGTTTTGAAAGGGCCCAGCTTTAGCCGCGCCGCTGGTGGAGCAGAGAAATCAAGGGCCTTAGCCAGCGTAGGACCCAGACCGGAAATAATCGGCATCAAGTCCCGCGCCGAGCATCAATTCACAACCCGATGCGTAAATCGGCAAAAAACATCACGCCGCAAAATGGCATTTTCCGCGCCTTTTGCCCTTCTAAATCATCTACTTTCCAGTTATGACTCAAGCCACTGCATCGCCCTCGCTTCGCACTCTTGGAAACTCCGACCTTCAACTAACTCCCATCGGCTTCGGCGCCTGGGCCATCGGCGGCGGCAACTGGGAGTTCGCATGGGGACCCCAGGACGACAACGAATCCATCGCCGCCATCCATCGCGCCCTCGACCTGGGCGTCAACTGGATCGACACCGCGGCCATCTACGGCCTCGGCCATTCAGAAGAGACGGTGGGCCGCGCGCTCAAGACCACCACCCACAAACCGCTGGTGTTCACCAAGTGCTCCATGCGCTGGCACGCCGACCGCTCCATCTACCGCTCGCTCAAAGCCCAGTCGCTGGCAGAGGAACTGGAGGGTTCGCTGCGCCGCCTTGGCGTGGACACCATCGACCTCTACCAGGTCCACTGGCCCAACCCTGAAACCGAGATCGAAGAAGGCTGGGAGGCACTCGCCCGGTTCCGCGAACAAGGCAAGATTCGCTGGGTCGGCGTATCGAACTTCAATGTAGAGCAGATGAAGCAGGCTCAGAAGATTGCCCCGATCACCAGCCTGCAGCCGCCTTACTCCATGCTGCGCCGCGCCATCGAGCACGAGGTTCTGCCCTTCGCGCAGGCCAACAACATCGGCGTTATCAACTATTCGCCCATGGTCTCCGGCCTGCTGACCGGCAAAATGACGGCAGAGCGCGTTGCTGCACTCCCCGCCGACGACTGGCGCAAGCGGGCCGCCGAGTTCAACGAGCCGCGGCTCAGCCGCAACCTCCAGTTAGTAGAACTGCTGCGCGAAATCGGCAACGGCCACAACGTGAGCCCCGGTGTCGTAGCCGTGGCCTGGACCCTGCGCAACCCCGCCATCACCGCGGCCATCGTGGGCGGCCGCAGCGCCCAACAGGTCGAAGGAGTGGCTCCAGCCCTCGATTTCCGCCTCACCGACGATGAGTACAGCCGCGTCAACGCGTTTCTGGCTGATAGCGCCGCATAAACGCTTTCCATGCTATTTGTTGCAAAGAAAACCCCGGCGTGAGCCGGGGTTTTCTGGTCTGGGGGACGGAATGATTCAGGAGGATGAAGCCGCTACATCGCTGCGACAAAATCAGGAACGATGACGGCAGCGTGGTCTTGCAAAAGCCGGGTCAGACGGGCCGCCATGGCGACATACATTGTGGCCGCTCGGTATGCATTCACTCGCACGCCCTCGCTGGCTTGGCTGCACGCATACTGGGTCAGACCCATCAGAACGCAAAGGCGAATCTGCATCGCGTCGCTCCGCAGGGTCTCCAGCACCAGCTTGTCAACGTCGGCGCTGTTGCGGGCGGCAAAGTCAGCCATCTCCAGCATCACACGCGCATTTTGATACATCACCCACAGCCCTTTGGGGCCTTCCATCCGCTCCCATGCATCCTCAGGAGTGGCGTTCAACTCCTCTTTCCAGAGAAACTGATCGCTGAGTTCGCGGGCGCTCCAGTCAGGCCGCAACCGGGCCAGAAGGGAGTCCCACGATTGAGCATTGCGGCGGCGCAACCCCGACCGCCTGCGGCCAAAGTAGATCGCGATCGCGGCGAAAGCAAGAATCTGTAGCAGAGGTACAAACATTGCTGATCCTCAAAAGCCAGCCATAGGTAACCACTCGTTCAAAACTTTACCGGGCTGTCATGTGCTGTTGTTCTACTAGTACCAGACTTGCGTCCCTTTGTGTACAACAATTTACTCCAAATGGGTATTTTTGGTCATCATCGGGTACTCGAAAGTGAGATGTACCAAAGTAACGCGCATCGGTCGCGTTTTGGCATATTAGTGATCGTCCGGGCTGCACTGGGGCAGCTTCAGCGTTTTGTACGCTCTTCGATCTTGCCCGCAGGGCGGTCGACCAGGGCGACTCGATTCGCGTGGGCAACACCGGCCAACGACAGCAGGAAACTCTCCATTTTGGGGCTGAATTCCTGTCGAGGCGCTTCTTTCTGAACAAAACTGACCACCCAATACAGCAGTGAGCAGAGGTAGCTCCCGACCAGCATTTGATCCAGTTGACGATAATGCGTTTGCATCATGGGGTGGGTATGCAGCATGGCCACAGCCAAGCCAACCAGCGAGTAAAAGCCGAGTCCGGTAGCCACCTGCAACTCGCGGTCGCGCCATCCGATCGACAGCAACTGGCTACAAGCAGCCAGCCCCACGAAGACCAGCACCCTCAGAATGCTGTCAGTCTGCTGAACCCGCATCAGAACGTGCCATTCCCGAGGTAGATTATTGAAACCAGGAATGGCTGCAAACATCCACACGATGCCGCAAACCGCCAGCACCAATCCCGCCACTACCAGCACCGCGCCGCGTGGCAGCGAGGCCCTGATTGGCCGGAGTACAGACCACGCCAACTCAACCAGCACCGCGAACTGCAAGGCGGAATCAATGATCGTTTGCGTCAGGTACGCTGTCAGGCTTGCCGCCGGGAAGGACCGAAAGATCGCAAAGGCGCTGACGTCGCTGAGCAGGGTCCAGACTATAAACACGCTAAAGAATGGCAGGCTCCGCCAGACACGCCTGTAGAGGAGCAGCGCAGCTACTGCGGCTTCGGTCACGAATCCTGCGAACCACAGTGTATTGTCTAGACTCACCGTAATCGACCCGTCAGTATTGCTTGAGACGATATAAGGAGTCTATCAGCGATTCCCTCCCAGCTACTGCACGAACGTCGCTAACTTAACCGCGAACGTTGTTCCCTGTTCCCGGAGGAAACGGCGGCAGGGGTACGGCTGGTCCAT
>PLXP01000089.1:11018-59710 GCA_003151435.1 Acidobacteriaceae bacterium | reverse complement strand
GCAGAGGTACGGCTGGTCCATTCACGACAGAGCTCGTTCCGGGAGGAAATGGCGGCAGGGGTACGGCAGGTCCTGCAACAGCATAGCTAGCGGAAAAAGCGAAGACGACACATAAGACGGCGATACGAACTCTCTGCGAAACGGAAATCATAGGAAACGTGCTCCTTAGGTTGGAACTTTGTATCAAAAGAGTAACCCATCAGGGTCAAAGAGGATACAACAAAGGTAACATTTCTGCAACTCTTTAGAGAGTTACGTCCTCGCTCTTTTATGGTCCGCGGCAGGAATCACCTTAATCAGCGGTATTGCCCCCCCAATCGGCCCCAAGGACCGTCAACTCATCCGCAACCGATTTGGATCGTGCCATCGATCCTCAGCCCACATCAGAGATGCTGCTGAACACGCTGCTTGAGATACAGTCCGGGGAGTCCTTTTCGGTGGGGGGTCACGACTCTTGAAGCGTGTGGGAAGGCCTTTTGCGGGAATCGTGACCATGATGGGCAGGGCTCACCAGAGCGGCTTGGCCGGGGCCTATGTCCCGGCCAGCCAGGCAAAATCGGCGCGAACTGCAGACCTTGAGGGGTTGCTGCTTCGGAATCATCGGCGTTGGATCGGAGCTTGCCGCAGACCATCCAACTCTTGACAGCATTACGACCAGTGCGCTCGAAAATTAGCCGCATCGGATCTCGTACAGGCGCTACGGTACTGTGATCACGACTTTCCCCACCTGCTGGTTCGATTCCAGGTACCGGTAAGCTTCCACCGTCTGAGCAAACGGAAAGGTCTTCGCGATCTTCGGCACAAAACGCCCGTCTGCCAATCGGTCGAAGATGTACTTTGTTGCCGTCTTCAGCAGCGCGGGATTCAAGGTAATCTCCATCAAAACGTACCCGCGAACACTCAGGCTGTTCCCCAGCGCTGCAAAGAGCGGGAACGGGGTAGGCAGGCCGGAAAGCCATCCGTACTGGAAGATGATCCCGCCTCTTGCCGAAGCCGCGGCCAGTTTTTCGAGAAAAGGTCCCGCCACCGGATCGAACGTTAGCCGCACACCCTGGGCTCCCGTGATCTCCTTCACGCGCGCCTCGTAGTCTTCTTCCTCGCTCGCCACAACGTGATGAGCTCCCAGGGCCAGCAATTCGTCCCGTTTGGCCCCCGTGCGCGTCACGGCAATCGCCGTCGCCCCTGCGTCGCGCACAATTTGTATGGCCGCGAGTCCTACGCTCGATGAAGCGGCAGGAATGGAAACGAAATCTCCTGCTTTCAGGCCGCCGACGTGAACCAGCGCTCCATAAGCCGTCAGGTACTGCATCCAGATGGCCGCCGCCTGCGCAGGCTTCAGGTTGGCTGGGTACTCCCCCAACGCCGTCACCGGTACCACCGCTTCTTCGGCTAGTGTGCCGTAGCGGGTCATTGAAAACCCCGGAACCGTGGCAACAGCCTTACCAACCCAACTCTTGTCGACGCCCTCGCCGACCTCCTCCACTACGCCCGCGGCTTCATAACCCAGGCGGGAAGGGAGCTGCGCTTGCTCCAGATACTGGCCTCGGTAGAACATTGACTCGGCCCGGTTCAGGCCTACCGCCTGAACACGCAGCCTCACCTCGCCCTTTCCGGGCCTCTGCGACGCAATCTCTTCAATTTTCAGATTTTCCGGTCCGCCAAGCTGGTGGAAGCGAATGACTTTAGGCATGAGAAATGATCCTCCGCGCGTTGGATGGTCGAGTCCTTGCGAAGGGCGCAAAGTTTAGTGCGTCTACAAAGGGGCCTGAAGAAGCTAACAATGTGGTAAGATCTCCTTGTTTCCTTGAAAGAAGGATTCCATGCTGGCGAAAAAGACGAGCAAGAACCAACTCACTCTACCCAAAGCTGTCATCGCGCACTTCAGCGGGGTTGAGTACTTCGACGTCAGTACCGATGGTCAGTGCATCGTTCTGCGTCCACTCGAGTCCAGCCGTGCCCACGCCGTGCGTGCGCGCCTGGCTAGTCTCGGGATTGAGGAGCCGGACGTTTCCGCGGCCGTGAACTGGGCGCGCGAATCCCAGTGATACGCCGCGTGGTGTTTGACACGACGACTGTCCTTTCGGCGCTGCTGTTTGAAAATGGTCGCCTGGCGTGGCTTCGAGGGCATTGGCGGCAGGCCGGATGCGTACCGCTTCTCTCCCGCGGCACTGCGGCAGAACTCACCCGAGTACTTGCCTATCCCAAGTTCAAGCTGTCCGCGGAGGACAGGCTGGAACTGCTTGGGGACTACTTGCCATTTTGTGAAGTCGTGGAACCGTGGGAGAACTGCGCCCAGATCTTCCGTGATGCGCAAGACCAGCCGTTCCTCGACCTCGCGCATTGCGGCAGGGCCGAGGTCCTGGTTTCCGGCGATCACGATCTGCTGGCATTGACCGGCTTGACGGCATTTGCGATCGAATCGCCGGAATTCTATCGGAGCCGTGTCGTGAAGTCCTAAATGCGGGTAGGTGAGGGATTTGAGCCCAGTTTCTCCGCCACGCTCTTCGCCTGGGTGAACAGATACAGATAGTCCGGACCGCCCGCCTTCGAATCCGTTCCGCTCATGTTGAACCCGCCAAAGGGGTGCGCTCCCACCATTGCGCCCGTGCACTTCCGGTTGAAGTAGAGATTGCCCACGTGGAAGTCGGTGCGGGCCTGGTCCAGCCGGTTGCGGTCGCCCGTGTAGAGCGAGCCGGTCAGCCCATACTCGGTGTTGTTGGCCACCTTCAGCCCTTCCTCGAAGCTGTCCACCTTAATGATCGCCAGTACCGGCCCAAAAACCTCTTCCTGTGCGAGAGCCGCATCCGGAGCTACATCCGCAAACACCGTGGGCTCGAGGAAGTAGCCGCCGTCCTTGGTCTCCACGGCCTTTCCGCCGGCTACCAGCCGCCCTTCCTTTTTGCCGGTCTCAATGTAGCCCAGCATGGAATCCAGCGCGGCCTTGTTGATCACCGGCCCCATCGAGGGGTTTTCCGCGGGGTCGCCCACTGTCCACTGCGCCACCTTTTCGCGCACGCGCTCCACAAAAATGTCATAGATGGGGGCTTCGATAATCGCTCGCGAACAGGCCGAGCATTTCTGTCCGCTGAAGCCGAAGGCCGAGTTCACCACGCCCTCTACCGCTGCGTCCAGATCGGCGTCCGCGCACACCAGGATCGAGTCTTTTCCGCCCATCTCCAGGATCGTCCGCTTGATCCAGATCTGGCCGGGCCTGGCCTTCGCCGCCTGTTCGTGAATATCCAGTCCCACGGCCTTTGATCCCGTGAAGGCAATGAACCGCGTTTTGGGATGCTCTACGATGGCGTTGCCGAAGGTCGCGCCCGACCCTGGACAGAAGTTCACCACCCCGCCCGGTAGTCCAGCCTCTTCCAGCACTTCAACAAACTTGGCTGCGATGGTGGGCGAGTCGCTGGAGGGCTTCAGAATCACCGTGTTCCCGGTGACAATCGAGGCGGCAGTCATCCCCGCCATAATGGCGAAAGGAAAATTCCACGGGGGAATCACCGCGCCCACGCCCAGCGGGATGTATAGCAGTTCGTTCCGTTCGCCGAGGTATTGAATCGGCGTCGTCGCGCTTGCCAGCCGCAGGGCCTCCCGCGCATAAAACTCGAGGAAGTCGATGGTTTCGCCCACGTCTGCGTCGGCTTCCGCCCAGTTCTTGCCCACTTCGTAGGTCAGCCAGGCGCAGAACTCGAACTTGCGTTCGCGGATGATTTCAGCTGCGCCCAGCAGCAGGGAAGCGCGATCTGCTGCCGAAGCCCGGCTCCAGGACTGAAACGCCCGCAGGGCCGCATCCATCGCCTGCCCGGCATGTTCCGCGCCTGCCTTCTGGTGCACTCCCACGATCTGCGCCGGACGCGCCGGGTTGACCGAGCGGATCTTTCCCTCGGTCTTAAGCCGCTCGCCTCCGATGATCAGGTCGTACTCGCGACCCAGTTGTCCGGCGACCAAGTCCAGCGCTGCCCGCATCTTGCGCGCAATCTCCGGCGACTTGAAGTTGGTGAAGGGTTCATTTTGAAACCCGCCCTGCGGCGAGCGTGGCTGGATCGATGTGGTCAGAGTCGCGGTTGCCATAACGAAGTAGATTGTAGTCCAGACGACGGGGATTCGCTGCTCCTGCCGCCATGCCGGGAACGGCGAATTGGACACCGATCCGGCCCAGCCGCATTATTTATCCGCACACCGCGAAACTAATGCGTGAGAGCCGGGTCTAAGCTGTTTGACCCTTCTTTGTCTGCTACCCGTCTCTGCTCTGGCGCCGGATGCAGCGAAGAAAGGCAAAGCGCAAAAGAGCGGGAAGTCCAAGGCGCAAATGATACCCTGCGGCAATCTGCACCGTAAGCTTCGCGCTGTGGCGGTCCAGGACGAAAGTCGCTCCCGATCGAGCCGGTCTGTGAGGGAAGATGGAACCCCGAGTTAACGTGCGCGAATCGTGTCCAGCCGGACGCGACCTTCTGCCGAAGCTCTCACTCCTCCACCGCTGCCGTTGTGTCCTCAGGAATGGCATCGGGCCAGTTCGATTTAGCCTCGTCTTTGCCGCTGCCCTCCTTCTGGCACCGGCAGCCGGCCAGCGCGCTTTTGCCCAGCAGCCAATGCAGTGGCCGCAGGATGATTCCTTTAACGGGGCCCCAGTGCCCGATCAGTCCGGTTACGGCCAGCCCCAGTATGGCCAGCCGCAGGGATATCCTCAGCAGCTAAGCACCTATCCGCAGCAGAATTACCAGCAGCAGGGCTACCCACAGCAGGGCTACCAGAACTCGGATCAACAGGGTTACGGCCAGCAGCCCATCAACGCCCAAGAACTCGAACAGATTGTGGCGCCCATTGCCATCTATCCAGACGCGCTGCTGGCGCAGATCCTGGCGGCTTCCACCTACCCGGCCCAGGTGGTGGCGGCCGACCAATGGCTCCGCTCCATGGGCAATGCGTCTCCTGAACAGGTGGCTGCAGCGGCCCAGGCCCAAACCTCCTGGGATCCCAGCGTGAAAGCCCTCGCTGCTTTTCCCCAGGTGCTCTCCATGCTGGACCGCAACCTTCAGTGGACCACCAACCTCGGCAATGCCTACTACAACCAGCCCCAGGACGTGCTGCAGACCGTGCAAGTGATGCGCGAGCGCGCTCAGCAGGCTGGCAACCTCCAGAGCACGCCGCAGGAAGCTGTGAGTTACGACCAGGGCAACATCCAGCTTGCCCCCACCAATTCGCAGGTGGTCTACGTTCCCACCTACAATCCGTGGAGCGTCTACGGCCAGCCCGTGTCTCCCTATCCTGACTATTCACCCATCGATACGGTGGGATCAGTGGTGGGTTCCGCAGTGCAATACGGGCTAGGGTTCGCAGTTTCCGCCTTCGGGGGCGGTCCCTTCAGCTTGCTGAACTGGGGACTCGATTGGCTCGCGAACGCAATTCTGTTTAACCACCACGATTACTATTCGCGCAGCCTCGAGGTAACGGACTGGGGCTTCCCGCATGGCGGCCCGCGTGCTTTTGGCCAATGGGGAGACCGCGGCGGCAACCGCTTCGGCGGCAGAGACTTGGGCTACAACAACCGCGGCTCGGGTTTCCCGCCTGCCCGCCCCGAACGTGCGCTTGGAAATGGCGCGCAGGGCGGCTTCAATCGTGGCTCCGGATTTCCCCCGGCACGGCCCGAACACTCGTTCGGTAACCAGCAGGGCTTTAACCGCGGCTCGAATTACCCCACCGCCAGGGACCAGGGAATGCTCGGCAACGGAGGGCAACAGGGCTTCAACCGGGGATTCGAAAGGTATGGACCCGCTGGACCGGTGGGGCAGCAACAGGCGTATAACCACATGCCGTCGCCGATCGGTCGTCCTCAACCTTACGGAGGCGGCGGGCAGAATTTCGCTGGCAGGCAGCAGCAGTTCGCCGACCCGGGCGCGCGTTCGGGCTCTGGATCGAGCTTTAGCCAGCGCCCCATGCAGAGCTACGGCGGACGGCAGGGCATGGCCTACGCGGCTCCGTCGCAGAACTATCGCGGGGGATCCGGCTTCGGCCAGGGTGGCCTTAGTCAGCCGCGTTCCTCCAACGGCTACTCAGGGTCCAACGGTGGATCGCAACATTCGGGCGGTTTCCACCTCTTCGGTGGCGGACACAACTCGCAGAACTTCGGCGGTGGCGGCCACTCGTCCGGCGGCTCCTTTGGCCGCAGCCATGGGTCCAGCGGCTTCGGAGGGCACTCCGGCGGGGGCTTCTTCGGCGGTCATTCGGGCGGTAGTCACTCCAGCGGCGGACGACATTTCGGAGGCGGTCACTCCGGTGGTGGTCATTCCGGCGGTCACAGTCACTCGCACTAATGCGTAGCCCAGGACTGAATTCCCAATCCCTGGCACGAGCGCGTCGCAATCTCTGAGGCAAGTCGCAGCGACGGCTCAAACTCCCCCGTGCACGCGAAGCGGTAGCAGAAGGCTCCATGCAACACATCGCCCGCGCCCAGGGTGTCTGTGGCGCTGATCTTCCCTACCTCTATCTCAAACCGCCGTCCTCGATCCACAGCCAGGATTGGCCTCGCACCCCGCGTAACGGCCACATGCGGAACACCTTGGTTGGCAAACCAGTCAAGAGTGGCGTCCGGCCCCTTTCGTTCCCCGGGAACCGCGAATCGTTCGCTGCAAATAGCGACAGTCAGCAGACTGGCCAACTCCGCAGTGCCGGGCTTCCAGCTTCCGCCATCCAGGCAGAGCGCCGCACCGGCATCGTGGCAGGCCGCCAGCAGGCGTGCGGTTTCCTTCAGGTGAAACCCGTCTGCCAGCACCACCTCCGGCACCTCACCCGCTGCCCAATCGCTGACACGTTCCAAATGCCCTAGCTGCACCGTGGAGAGCGGCGGATTTACAACCGTCCGGGTGGCGCGGGCGGCATTCACCAGCACCGTGCAGAGCGGCGTTTCATACGGCGTACCGGCGGCGAGGTCGATGAGGTCAATGCAGTGTCTTTTCAGTTCCGCGCGCACAGGAGTAGCCCACCGGCCTCCGCCAACGGCGCTCACCAGTGTGGCCTTGCCCCCTAGAAGCGCATGCGTGATGGCAGCGTTGAGCGCTGGCCCGCCCGGCGCCATGCGAAGCTCACGCGCATAGGTCTTGGTGTCTTCTTCCGGCAGACGGTCGAGCCAGTAGAGAACGTCGAGCGTGGTTCGCCCCACAAACAGCACACGCGGCGGAATCATGACGTCAGTCTCCTGCTTCGCTGCTGGAGCGAACTGGCACTGAGGTGGCGATCTTGTGGCAAGAAGCGACTACTTTCAACCCCACACGCGAGCCCGAAGCGAAAACCCCGGTTCTTGCACTCGTCCGTTGCGATCGCTATCGAATTCCGTGACAGGGGCATGGGTCCCTCCCGACTTCGCCTCTCCATCTGGAAGCCCAGAAAGCAGCCAGGTTTTGGCTGCCACCACCGACTGTCACTCGCTACCGTCTCCCAAGCCTGATGAAGATGGTCAGGATTGTAATTGAGATTGCTGTAGACATGTTTGCGTTTGCGCAGCCTCGCAAGACCCATCGTCACCGCGTCTCGGTCAGCGCTTCCGTGCTCTTGCTCATCAGCGCCGTGCGCTCCAGTTTGTCCCAATTAAACGGCTTGCCGTCGATGGCGCGCTTCACAGTCTTGAACAGCACTACAGAAAACAGTTGCCGATACGAGAACCGCTGCAGCCAGATGTGGAACAGCAGCCAGCGGTCGCCCTTGTTGGCGGGGTGCGGGCGCTCCAGGCTGAAGGCCACGGCCGAGGTCACAAAGTCGATCAGCAGGAAGGCCAGGAAGTACACCAGCAGCTTCTGGAAGTTGGCAGCCGACGCGGCCTCCGGATGATAGTGCCGGTCGATGAAGTAATGAATGATGCCATACACAAACATGATGTCGATGAAGGGCGACACCAGCGGCAGCAGCATCTGAAAGATGAGAATGTTGGGCAACGCGAAAAGCCCCATGGCCTTGTTGCGCACAAATGCCGCGCGATGCTTCCACACGGCCTGCAGCGTGCCAAACGACCAGCGGAAGCGTTGGCGCATCAGGCCCTTCGCGTCGATGGGCGCCTCGGTAAACGCCAGCGAGCGATCCTCGTAGACCACCTTGAGCCCGTGCTCCAGCAGGCTCATGGTCAGGTCGGCGTCCTCGGCCACGGTGTTCACCGGATAATAGCCGGCTTTCCTGACCGCTGCCGTGCGCCATGCCCCGATTGCTCCCGGAACCACCGTGACCACGTTGAACAGGTCAAGCGCGCGCCGCTCAAAGTTTTGGCTGGTGATGTATTCGAGAGCCTGCCAGCGTGTCCACAGGTTCACGCGGTTGCCCACTTTGGCATTGCCCGCCACAGCGCCGATTCCAGCATCTTCAAAGTGCGGAATCAGCTTGCTGATGGCGTCCGCGGCGATCACCGTGTCCGCGTCGATGCCGACGTATATGTCCTCAACAATGCGATCGAGCGCGTAATTCAGCGCGGCTGCCTTGCCGCCGTTTGGCTTTTCCAAAACCTGCACGTGGCCGGCGGCGATTTCAGCAGCGTACGCCTCGCGTGCCACCTCAGCCGTGCGGTCCTTTGACCCATCGTCGATCACAATCACGTGCAGGTTTTCGTAGTCGGAGTTGAGCACCGAACGAATCGTGCGCACGATGACCTTTTCTTCGTTATACGAGGGGATCAGCACAGCAACCCGCGGGTTGAATCCCGGCGAGGCTTCGCGATGGGGCCGGCGCAAACGGTCGATGATAGCTAAAATGCCGACGAGGATGAGGCGCGCGCTCATCAGGACGTCGCCGACGAAAAACACAATCACCACAAAGTTGAAGATGATCGACAGCGCCGAAAAGGCCATCGAATCCGGCAGAGACCGCATCCGCTGCCAGAAGGTCAGCCTGGGCATCACGTCCGCGGTGGTCTTGCCCATCAGCCCTGAGACCTGCACGATCTGGTAGCCGTGGGCACGCAGCGTGTCAATCAGCACCGGAAGCGCCGCCACCGTAACAGAGCGTTCGCCGCCGCCGTCGTGAAGCAAAATGACCGAGCCGCGGAATTGCGTCTTGGTCTTCATCCGGTTCAACTGATCGAGAACGGATTGCGCAATCTGTTCGGGAGTCTTGCGGACGCGCTCGTCCCAGTCGTTGGTGTCGATTTTGTTGCCCACAACGGTGAGGCCGTCCTGCTGAATGCGAACGATGGGCGCGGCCTGGTCGTCGGTGTCGGGCTCCTCGTCGATATCGTAGGGCGGCCGAAAATAGAGCGGCTGCACACCGAGTTTGCTGGCGAAGAGCCGGTTGGTGAGGCTGACCTCAAAGTCGAGCTGGCGCGACGAGATTTCACTGATGTCGGGGTGCGTGTAGGTGTGGTTGCCGATCTCGTTGCCTTCGCGCACAATGCGCTGCATCAGGCTGATGTTCTGCTGCGCCTCTTCGCCAATCAACATGAACGTGCCATGCACGCCTTTGCGTTTCAGAATGTCGAGAATGCGCGGGGTCCACTTGGGATCGGGGCCATCGTCGAACGAGAGCGCCACCTGGTTGGGATGGTAGCCATACTGCTGGACCGAATAAGTGTTCGGGTACACGTCCATGTGCTCATCGATGATGAGCTTCTTGCGCGGATCGGGTTCGTCGGTGTCGATCTCCAGGCTGCGCTTGCCCGGCTTGGGCAGACCGGTGATGCGGATAATCTCGCCTTCACCTTCGATGTCAATGTTGTGGCCGGGCTGCGGGGCTGCCAGCGCGCGCAGAGAGTCCGGACTGCTGGGCTTGTCCCACACGTTCCACAGTGAGCTGTCTTCTTCACCCAGGCGCCACAGCGCAAACGTCCGCAGGCCCAGAGCACGTGCGCCGCGCATTTCGTTCAGCACCGTCACCCCATCGAGAAACCACACCACGTGACGCTGATGATTGTCTTCGTCGATGTATTCAAAGTGGGGATTGAGCGTGTCGTAATCCAGGTTCAGATCCGCGTCTGCATCCGAGGCGCGCTGCCACACGTCAGACACCGGAAGATCTTCAGTATCGATGACCTTGGGCTTGGGATGCCTGCGATCTTTCGGATCGGGAATCGACATCGTCCAGTCGTAACCGTAGTTGCCGATGGCGCAGATCAGCTTCTCTTTGGGCACGGTCTTGAGCACGTGGGTCAGGTTGCCGAGGAACCAATGCTGGGGAGCGATCGGCCCGGGGTCGCTCTCTACCTCGTGCAGGTCATAATCCATCAGCACAATGCCGTCGGAGTTGGCGGCTATCTGCTTCAGGTACGCATCCTTGGTAGCGATGCCCGCAGTCACATAAAGCCGAAGATTGCGCGGATGCAGGTCGGTGTAGAGATCCTGGATGAACGTCAGGTAAGCCGGATACGAAGCGTCGGGCAGGTTCTCGATGTCCAGCGACAGGCCCCGATACACCGGCAGTGCTGTGAAGAAACGCACAATCTGCTGCCGAAGCGCGGCGCGCTTGCCGTCGTCGCCCAGCACGTCGCCAATGGCCGGATCCCAGCTCTGCGTATGCGGATTGAAGTTGTTCAGGTGCGGAAAGATTTCCGTGCTTTCCCGCGTGTCCTGGATAACGTGCTTGATCTTGTTCAGATCGTCGGGATCGTGCACCGTGGCGCCGTCGATCACCGGGTACTCGTGCATCTCGGTGCTCATGGCCAGCAGCGTTCCCTGCGGGGCATCCACGTGCAGCCACTCCGGAAACAGCATGTCGATCTGGTGCACGTGCTCCTTGAACGAGGAGTAGCTGGTGGCGTCGTAGGGCACGTAATAGGCCGCCCGCAAGCCTTCGTCGGTGTTGAGGGGAATCTCGGAGGGCCTGCGGGCGGTCTTGCGGCGCGCGAGCGGGGTAGCCGTCGATCCGCGCAAAAGAGGAGTGCGATCCCGCAGCGCTTTGTAGTTGTGCTTCTGGATCGGCAGCAGCAGTTCCGGCAGCGGCTGACCCCGCATCGTATTGAAGATAAAGCCCGCGACCACCAGGGTTATGACCACGGCCGCAGTGTCCAATATGCGGCGCAGCCGCTTCCATCGCTTGCGTTGAGGGTCGAAAAATATTTGTTTATCGGGCATAGCTTATCGTTTCCACGTCCGCGAAAACCGTGGAGACGGTCTACGCTATACAGTACGAATCGTATGGAAGCTGACCCCTTGAGTCAATCGCCAGCCCCTCATCGCGCCCCTGCCCGCCTGCGCTCGCTCGTCTCCATTGCCCTGGCCCTGCTTGCCGGTGGAGTGCTGCGTGTTTGGATGCTCATGAAGTTCTTTGAGGTCAACGGCGATTCGCAGATCTACGGAGGACTGGCAAAGAACCTCCTCCTGCATGGCCAGTTCGCCAGCTCCGGCGGCGATGGCGTGTTGCATTCCACCCTGATTCGCCTCCCCGGTTACCCGCTGTTTCTCGCCGCGTGCTTCCGCCTTTTCGGAATGGAGCGCTACGGTGCGGCGGTCTGGGCGCAGATCATTCTCGACCTCGCGGGCTGCCTGTTGCTAGCCTTGTGCGTTCGCCGCATCAGTGCGCCCCGGTTCCAGTCTGCTGCAGCGCACAGCACGTTGTGGCTGGCGGCGCTGTGTCCTTTCACCGCCATTTACGCCGCTGAGCCGCTCACGGAATCGCTGACGCTGTTTATGCTGTCGCTGGCGCTGTGGTCCGCGGCGCGCTTTCAGGATCGCCCAGGCTGGGGCGCCGCGCTGGCCTTCACGTTCGCTGTCATGTACGCCGCACTCTTGCGGCCGGACGGTGCGCTGGTGGGCGTAGTGCTGGTTCCCGCTGTGGTCTGGGGAGTGTTACGGAGCAACCGAAGTCCCGGGCAACACTCCCGCATGGCCCTCATCTGCGCGCTCCTCGCCCTCGCTCCCTTTGCCATGTGGACCGCTCGCAACTGGCATGTGTTTCATGTCTTCCAGCCGCTTGCTCCCCGCTATGCCACCGATCCCGGCGAAGAAACCGATCTGGGCTGGCAGCGCTGGGTTAAGACCTGGTCTCTCGACTTTGTGTCTACGTTCGACATTTATTGGAACGTGCCCGACGGCCTTCTGGACCTTGGTAAGCTGCCCAGCCGGGCCTTTGACTCCCCCGCGCAGCGTGCTGAAACCGCGGCCATCGTTGCCGACTACGAAGCCAATGGCGAACAACTCACGCCCGCGGTCGACGCCCGCTTCGCGCAGCTTGCCGAAGAGCGCATCGCCGCCCACCCGCTGCGCTATTACGTGGAACTCCCGCTGGGTCGCATGGCCGATATGTGGCTGCGCCCACGCGTTGAAAACCTGCCCATCGATCTCGACTGGTGGGTCTATGCGCATCACAACGCGGAGACGCGCTTCGGTTGGTTCTACGCGGCACTGAACGCGTTCTATCTGCTGCTGGCAATCGTGGGACTCTGCCTGCGGCCGCGGCTCTGGCCGTCGATGCTGGCCTACATGCTTCTGCGCAGCGTCTTGCTCTGCACCATCGAAGCGCCCGAAGCCCGCTACACCCTGGAGTGCTTCCCCATGCTCTTCGCGCTGGGCGGAGTGGCTCTCGGACGCGTTGGCCAAGGGAGACTGGTCTATTGGCCAATCAGGCACGCTTCGCGGTAGCCGCGAACTTTCTCACCATTGCCAGCAACAGCTTGCGGTCGCCCTCATTCAGGTTCGTGGAGTAGCGGCGAACCTGCGTAAGAAACCGCAATTCCTCGTCTGAGAGCTTCTGCGTGTTCAACTGGCGGCCCAGCGAATCATCCGCGAAGAACTGCGAGATCGGCAGGTCCAGCGCCACCGCAATCTTCGACAGCGTGTCGAGCGATGGCACGGTGTGGCCGTTCTCCACGCGCGACAGGTAGCAGCGCAGCAGGCCGGTTTTCTTTTCAATATCCCCTTGCGACATCCCTCGTTGCAGGCGATGAGCGCGAATCGTGGTCCCGATTTTCATTGCCGGGTCAGTCCTGTTCGATCGCCGCCTCACCAGCTCCCACGGGACAGCAATCAGAATGGTGTTGACATAAGAGTTAACATGCGCATTTCCGGAATGCAAGCGGAAATGTTACCCATTCACGGTCCAAAGGTCATCATCGGGACAACCGCCTTGTTACCGTCCACTTCTCGTTTGGACCGCTCCAAAGCGGCTTTCCTGCGCAGAGAAAAGCCGCCCCGTTAGTGTCGTTCCCATCACAAAAACATCGAATCTCAGTGCTGCAGTCTCTCCGCGAAAAACCGGTCCACACGTCCCAACGCGTCCGCCGCATCGTCGGCTCGGTAGCCGGTCTTGTTGTTCGGATTTTCAAAGGCGTGGCCGGAGTCGGGATAGATTTTCGCATCCACGGGCTTGCCCAGCGACTTCATAGATGCCTCAAAGGCGTGCACCGCCTCTGGAGGAATTCCTTGGTCCTTGCCGCCAAAGTTGCCCAGCACCGCCGCGTGAATCTTCCCCAGGTCGGCCTTGTCGGTGGCCAGCGCGCCATAGTTGATGGCCACGGCCCTCAGCGCGGAATCGGCGATGGCAAGTTGCAGCGCGTAGCCGCCACCCATGCACCAGCCCTCAGCGCCGATGCGATCGCGCTTCACATCCTTGCGCTTCTCCAGGTACGCGATGGCAGCAGTCAGGTCGCGCACGCCCTGGTCCTGAGGCAGGCCACGCATCAGCTCATGTGCGGTTTCCGGGTCGGTGGCCACCTTGCCGCGGTAGAGATCCACGGCCAGCACCACGTAGCCCTTGGCCGCATAACCGGCTGCTTCCTGCTTGATCCAGTCGTTGAGCCCCCACCACTCGTGAACCAGCACCAGCGCCGGATGCGTACCTGCGCCCTGGGGCAGATAAAGGATGGCCTGGGCGGTGCCGTCGCCGCTGGGAAAGGTGACGGCCTGCTGGGCGCGTGCGTTCACGGCGAGTGTGGCAAGCAGCACGGCCGCTGTGAAAAGGGAGATGCTGGAGATTTTCATGGGGAATCCTCGTTTCCAAGACGATTCTCGCCCCAAAAAGACGCATTAAGCTACAGATATTTCACCAGATACTCGATCCCGTCCACAGGATTGTCGTTGTAGGGCGCACAAGGCGTAAAACCCAACGACAGGTACAGATGGTGAGCGGCGCCCATCGTTGCCGGCACGGTATCGAGATAGATGGCTTTGCGGCCAGCGGCAGCCGCACGCTCAAGTACCGTAACCGTCAAAGCCCGTCCCAGCCCAACCCCGCGACCGCTCGCAGGCACCCACAATCGCTTCATCTCCCATGCGTCAGCAGTCACGCTTGCCGGCAACCCACGCCACGCGACAAATCCGGCAGGTTTGCCCTCCACCCTCGCCAGCAGGCACCCACCATCCTGCTCGTGATAGCTGAGAGGCAGCCGAGCCGCTTCCTTTTCAAGCGAGCCGAAGCAGAACCGCGCCGCGCCGGCCTGCGAGACCACGAACCGGCCATACTCAAGCAGAAGTTCCCGAGCTTGCGCAGCGCGATCGGCAGCAGTAGCGCCTGTGATTTCTTCAATTTGAAATAGTTCGCTGTCTGCATCGATGGTTGACATGAAACCAGTCTACGATGGCCTGCATGGACCGTCTGCACGGCGCTGCGTGTAAACCTTCGCGCCGCGCAATCCGTCTGTCTGAGTACCAGCGTGAAATGCCCTGGGGAGCGTGGATGCGGCAAACGGTCAAAGTGTGGATGATGGCGATGAGCCTTCTTGTATCAGGCAATGTAGTCGCTTCGGCCCAAACTCCAGCGCCAACTTCGCAGCAAAGCGCTCCGCCGTCTGCGAACGCTGCGCCCACAGCATCGCAACCCGGCACAGTCATCACCGGCGGAAAGCTGCGCGGCGTGGTGAAGAGCGGGATCGTTCCGTTGCCCGGCGTCACGCTGACCGCGCAGAATACCCTCACCGGCAAGCGATATTCCACCACCACGGACGTCACCGGCGCCTGGTCCATGACCATTCCGCAAAATGGCCGCTACGTCGTCCGCACCCAGTTTGCCGGCTTCGCTAACGGATCGCAGGAGGCGCTGCTCAACGCTGCCAGCCACGACCAGACTGTCAGCTTCGATTTGATGCTTGCCTCGCGCGCGGCCGCGCAGGAACAGCAACAGCAGGGACAGGCTTCGCAGGCGGCACAGGCCATTCGCCAACTGGCGTCGAACGGCGCGCAAAGCCTGAGCCTGATCAGCGCGCTGACGGGCGACACCGAGGCCGGCGCATCGGGATCGGCGGCCAGCGGCGCGTCGTTGCCTTCGGTAGCTGCCAACTCTGACTTCAGCGCCGATTCGGTAGCCATTACGGGGCAGTCAGGGACCGTGAGCCCGCTGGCTGGCGTTGACATGGACCGCCTGCGCGACACCATGGAGACCATGCGCGCACAAAACGGCGGACAAGGGCCTGGCGGCCTCCTCGGCGGCGGAGGCATGGGCGGACCGGGTGGCTTTGGAGGCGGGTTTGGCGGGGGTGGCTTTGGGGGTGGTGGGTTCGGTGGCGGAGGACGCGGCAACTTCCGCGGCTTCAATCCCGGGCAGCCGCACGGCGCCATCTTCTGGATGGGCAGCAACTCCGCCCTCAACGCGGAGCCTTTCAGCCTGCGCGGCCAGCCGCAGCAGCAGCCGGCCTCCGGCTCCAACCGCTTCGGCTTGACGCTGATGACCGCGCCCTATCTGCCCGGCGTTACCAAGCCCAGCGGCAAAGACACCATGTTCCTCACGCTCTCCGGGGTGCGCAATTCCAGCCCGCTGGACGAGTACGGCACCGTGCCCACCGATGCGGAGCGGGCCGGCAACATTCTTGGCCTGGCCCCGATCACTCCCGTTTCTCAAGCAGTGGCGCTGCTCAAATACATTCCCGAGCCCAACCTGTCCGGCGATACGCAGAACTACCATCTGCTCACCACCGCGCAATCGAACACCACGCAGGCCGGCGTACGCTATATGCGCAGCCTGGGCGCGAATGCTACGCCGTTTGGTTTCGGCGGTCGAGGTGGCGGCGGCGGCCGCAGATCGCAGTCAACGACGCAAGGCCTGCGGCAGAGCATCAACGCCAACTACAACTGGAGCCACACCGCCTCAGACAACGTCAACATCTTTCCTGAGTTGGGCGGCAAAACTTCGTCGCAATCCGACTCCGTGCAGGCGGGCTACACCCTCGGTTACCACAAGCTGACCAACATCTTCAACGCCAGTTGGAACCGCAGCAACAGCAAGGCGACCAACTTCTTCACCAGCGGCACAGACATCGCCACGCAGCTCGGCATCCTCGGCCCCGGCGGCGATGCGCTCAACGCCAGCGCGCTCAACTACGGCCTGCCGAACGTAACGCTCAGCAGCTTCACGGGCTTGAACCAGCAGCAGCCCAGGTTTGCCATCACGCAGACCATCTCGCTGTCTGAGACCCTGAGCTGGATCCACGGCAAACACAACCTGCGCCTCGGCGGCGACTATCGCCGCATCCATCGCGATGTTCTCGGCGGATCGAACGCGACCGGCAGCTTCTATTTCACCGGCTACTATACGGGCTCCTCGCTCGGCGATTTTCTCGAGGGCAAGCCGCAGGAGACGTCGATCGACTCCGCCGTTGCCAAGAGTTATCTGCGCGACAACACCTATGACCTCTACGCCACCGACGATTGGCGCGCGCGTTCAAACCTGACGTTCAACTACGGCATTCGCTATGAGTTCTTCGCGCCCTACACGGAGAAGTTCGGCCACCTGGCAATGGTGGATACCAATCCCGGTGCGGGCTTTACCAGCGTGGCGCAGGCACAGGCGGGCGGCGTCGGGCCGTCCAGCGGAAGGCTGCCTGATTCGCTCGTCTATCCCTTCCGGCTCGGGTTTGCGCCACGTCTCGGCATGGCGTTGCGGCTCCCAAAACAAACAGTGATCCGCGCCGGCTACGGCGTCAACTACACCAACAGCCAGTACGCCACGTTTGCCGGAACCATGGCGCACCAGCCGCCCTTTGCCAACGAACAGACCAACGAAGCGACCACTGCCTGCCCGTTGCCCGCGGCCGCTTGCTACTCGCTCGCCAACGGATTTCCATCGCCCAACCAAGTGGGCAACTACGCGCTCGATCCGCACTACCGCCTGCCGTACGTACAGGTGTGGAACGTCGATATTCAGAAGACGCTGCCCTGGGGCATCGTGATGAATGCCGGTTACAACGGCTCGAAGGGAAACAACCTCGACGTCACCATCGCTCCGCGCCCCACCGCCAGCAGCCCCGTGACCGATCCGGGCCAAGTGCTGTTCAATTATGAAGAAAGTGCCGTATTTTCCCGGTTCAATGCGGGCACACTGCGTCTCAACAAGCGGCTCTCCAGCGGCGTCTCCCTGGGTGCGAACTACCAGTATTCGCATTCCATCGACGACGCCGGTTCAGTGGGCGGAACATCCACCGTGGTCGCGCAGAACTGGCAGGACATCCTGGCCGAGGAAGGGAATTCAAGCTTCGATCAGCGGCACAGAGTTACAGGTAACTATATGTACGAGTTACCGTTCGGAAAGGATAAGTTCTGGCTAACTGCGGGCAAGGCATCGCACATCCTTGAAGGGTTCTCTATCTCGGGAAGCTTCACCTTCGCCACGGGAATGCCGCTAACTCCAAGCTATCAGGCGACCATCAATGATGTTGCGCGAGGCACCGCCGGCACCGAGCGCCCCAATCGCATTCCCGGAGTCTCTCTCACCGCCGGCGGCGGCTCGCTCAAGCAATGGTTTAATACTGCGGCATTCACAGCACCCACGCCCGATGCCTATGGCAATGCGTATGGAACATCTGCGCGCAATTCCATCGCAGCTCCGGGAAAGATCCAGAACAACATGTCGCTCGCGAAGACCATGCAACTGGGCGACACGCGCAGCATGGAATTCCGCGCCACCGCGGACAACGTCTTCAACACGGTGCAGTATTCCGGCGTGGACACGACGCTCTACTCCGGAGCCGAGGCCGCGCGCTCTCCATTCGGCCAGGTAACTTCGGCCGGAGCGATGCGCTCGTTCCAATTCTCAGCACGGTTCAGGTTTTAGGGAGGCTCTTGCCACGTACAGGTTTTGAAAGGGAGCGGCTTCAGCCGCGCCGCAGAGACAACAGAAACGACGTGGAGATCTGGCTCCTGAGGGAAAGTCCCCCCGACTTTTACACTTACTAACTTAGAGTTAACGGGCTATAAGGTCAGAGGCAGGGTTTTGGAAGGAATGGAATGGCGCATTGGATAGATCGAACGGTCGCAGCGGTGACCGCTCTGGCACTCTCTCTTCCGGGCGCAGCGCCCCTTCGTGCGCAAAACGGGACGTCGGCCTCAAACGCATCCTCGCAAAACCAGCAACAAGGCAGCTACACGTTCAAGATGAACGCCGAGCTTGTCCTGACCAACGTGGTTGCGCGCGACTCCAAGACTGGCGAACTGATCCGCGGCCTCAATCAGAGTGACTTCAGCGTCTACGAAAACGGCAAGCTGCAGCACATCGCGACCTTCGACTTTCAGAGCGTCGACATGGCTACGCCGCTCAACGAGGCCACCGTCAGCGGCCTCGCAGCAGGCGTCAACGGCAACGGCAGCAAGACCGCAGTAGTGGCCCGTCCGGAGGACCTGCGCAATCACCGCCTGATCGTCATGTTCTTTGACCTGACCTCAATGCAGCCGGAAGATCTGGACCGCAGTGTCGATGCGGCGCGCGACTTTTTGCGCGACAAAATGCAGCCGGCCGACCTGGTCGCGCTGGTCTCGTTAGGCGACACGCTCAAAGTGGATCAGGACTTCACCGCCGACAAGATTGCACTCGCCAGTGAAGTGGGCATTTACAACGGCACTCAGGGACAGGGTTTTGCGCAGGGGGCCAGCGCAAATTCGAATCAGGTGGAGGACGCTGCCGACTACACACCCGACGAGAGCGAGTACAACGACATCAACACCGACCGCGAACTGTTCGCCCTCCGTGCCATTGCCAAGTCTCTCGAGAAGATCAAGGAAAAGAAATCGCTGCTTTACTTCTCCGGCGGCATCTCGCGCGACGGCATTGAGAATCAGGCTTCGCTGCGTGCCGCAATCAACTCCGCGGTGCGCGCCAACCTCGCCATCTACAGCGTCGATACACGCGGGCTTCAGGCTGTTTCGCCGCTGGGCGACGCATCAACCGGCAGCCTGCGCGGAACTGGCGCATTCAACGGAAGCGCAATCGGCAACAACATGAACGCGAACTTCGCCACGCAGGAAGTGATGGCGACGCTCAGCTCTGACACCGGCGGCAAGGCGTTCTTCGACTCCAACGATTTCGCGCCCGCGTTCGCCCAGGTGCAACGCGACACATCGGCCTACTATGCCGTCGGATTCCACTCCACAAACTCCGCGCGTGACGGCCGCTATCGCAAACTGACCATCAAGATCAACCGTCCCGGCGTCAAGCTCGAGTACCGGCCCGGCTACTACGCGCCCGCTGACTTCCAGCACAGCGGCAAAGAAGACCGCGAACGTGATCTCGATGAGCAGTTAGCCAGCGATCTGCCTGCCACCGACATGGCCGTCTATCTTGACGCCATGTACTTCCGCCTCGATGAGAATCGTTTCTACGTCCCCGTGTCGCTCATCGTGCCGGGATCGCAGATTCCGTTTGTGAAGGGCGGCGACAAGGACAAGGCCACGCTCGACATNNATCGACGAAGTGAAGCGGCCCATCGGCCACGCGCGTGAAACGGTCAAGCTCAATCTCGATCCCACATTGCAAGCGCGCCAGAAGAACATCCAGTACACCACCAGCTTCAGCCTGCCTCCGGGCAAGTACCACCTCAAGTTCGTCGTGCGCGAAAACCAGACCGGCCGCATGGGTTCATTTGAAGCCGACATTACGCTGCCGGAAATGAAAAAGGTTCCACTNNACATCAGCCACGTATTTCGCCAGGACCAGCACCTCTATCTGCTCTACGAGGTCTACGCACCATCGCGCCAAAAACCGGCCGAGAATGCGCCCAAGGGCAGCAAGCTGGGCATCAGTCTGCTCAGCAGTCTTGAACTGATTCAGGGATCGACAAAGGTGTATGAGACGCCCCTGGTACAGGCCCGGGCCATCAACGTGGAAGGCCGCGATGCGGTGTCGATCGAGCTCGATGTGCCGCTTGCGGATCTCAAGCTCGGCCCGTACGTCTGCCAGTTGAACGTGATCGATGACGCCGGCGGAAGCTTTGCCTTCCCGCGCTTCGCGGTGCTTGTGCGCGAACCGGTCGCCGTGCCGCCTCAGCCCTCCGTCGGTGGAGCCGCCCCGTCCGCCGGCGCCTCAGCACCGTGATCTGCAGTTGCCTTCGGATCTGAAGCCACATTCGCGTAGTCGTAGGGGCAGTGGCGGCAGCGTGATCCGCAGCAGTACCCGCGCTTCAGATGAAAGGCCGCGGTGAACACCATGTTATTTCCTTCGAAGTAGCAGTCTTCATCCTCGTCTGCACCTAGGCGAGCCGGTTGAGCGTCGATTTCATTTCCATCCATCCTTCTATTCTCTCGGATTTGCACGGCCCCGTCGCGGGTAGAATCGTCGCATGACTCTTTCTGCAATCGAGCGCGCCCGCCGCATCAAGATCATCCTTTTTGACGTCGATGGTGTCTGGACCGACGGCACCATCTGGCTGGTCCCCGCTCCGCATCCCGGCTCCAGCAGCGCGGAGACCCGATCCGGCCTGTCAAAGGCAGCAGGCGATATAGGATTCGGCGTGCACTCCGAAACCATGATGGAAGCGAAAGGCTACTGCGCACACGATGGCACGGGAGTCGCGCTGGCGCGGCTCGGCGGCATAAAGTGCGGCATTATCACCAAGCGCATCAGCGAAACAGTCGCCCAGCGCGCTCGCGATCTGAAGCTTGAATTTGTCTACATGGGCGTGTCGTTCAAGATGCAGCCCGTGCGCGAGATTGCCGCGAAGGAAGGCGTGAGTTTCGACGAGATCGCGTATGTGGGCGACGACGTGATCGATCTGCCGGTGATGCGCGAGTGCGGTCTTGCCATTGCGGTGGCCAATGCGCGCGGACGAGTGAAGGCCGCGGCGCACTACGTTACGCCTCACGCCGGCGGCGATGGGGCGGGTCGCGATGCCGTTGACTTCATTCTCGAAGCGCAGGGCCTGCTTGACAAGGTTATTGAGAAGTACATTGACGAGGGCAATGAGGTTGCTCCCTCGATGGACATTGGCGGCAGCATCGCTACGGTATCATGACGATGCGGCCTCGCTCTCCGAGAGCATCTAAGAGTCGGATGCGGCGGCCTGACACTGCCCGCGGAGATCGATAAAGAAAAGGAAACACATGAAGCTGCGAATCAAGGGAAACTCGATGCGCCTTCGCGTATCGCCGTCGGAGATGACGCGCTTGCTCAAGACCGGCCGAATCGAAGAGACCATCCACTTTGGTCCGGCAGAAGATGCAAAGCTGACCTACGCTTTGGAACACGCGTCGCATTCGAGTGAAATGACACTACGTCATCAGCCCCTGGAGGTTGCGGTCGTCATCCCCACAAAGGATGCGCAGGAGTGGGCGCAGAGTGAGCAGGTCAGTCTTTACGGTGCTGTCGGCGCAGGCGATCGACGGCTTGAACTCGTAGTTGAGAAGGACTTCGCGTGCCTCGACAAGAGCGAGGCGGAAAACCAGGATACCTATCCCCACCCGAAACAGGGAGCCACCTGCTGACGCCGCGTTTTTCTATTCCCAGACCTCACTCGTCTCCGCCCTGATCTGCGCCCTGATCCGCGAACCGATCTCCGACCCGCCCAGCACATCCGTGCCGGTCACGCCCGGATCCATGACGAACAATTACACTGGACCCTGTGAAAGCCGCTGACCGTCTCATCCAGCCCAGCCGTAAAGAGTTCCTCGCGCTCGCGAAGGAGCACACCCTCGTTCCCGTCTGCCGCACGCTTACCGCCGACTTGGAAACGCCGGTCTCGGCCTTCCTGCGCGCCGCGTGGCAAGAGCGCGAGTGCTTTCTGCTGGAGTCCGTTGAAGGCGGTGAGCAGGTGGGCCGCTACACCTTCATCGGCACCGCTCCCTACAAGCGCATCGTCTCGCGCGGCCGCCACATCGCCATCACCGAGGGCAAGCGTACCGTCCACATTGAGGGAGACGTCTTCGGCGTGTTGCGTGAGGCTCTTGGCGGCCACAAGCCGGCGCGTCTGCCCGGCCTGCCGCCGTTCACAGCCGGTGCGGTCGGCTTTTTCGCCTACGACGCCGTACGCCAGATTGAACGCCTCCCCGAGCACGCCGTCGACGAACTGGGAACCCCCGATGCATGCCTGCTCTTCTTCGACGAAGTGCTGGCCTTTGACCATGTGCGCAAGGAAATCTGGCTGGTGGTGACCGCCGACGTGACCCTCGCCTCGCCCGACGAAGCCTACGCCAGCGCCGTCAAGCGCCTCGTCCGGCTTGAAAAGCGCCTCGCCCAGCCTCTGCCGAAACTCGCCACCCGCAAGAACGTCGGCAAGCTCAAAGTCACGCATCGTACCCGCAAACGCGACTTCCTGGCAGCCGTGGCCCGCACCAAGGATTACATCGCCGCCGGCGATGTCTTCCAAACCGTCCTCTCGCAGCGCTTCGACGTTGACCCCGGCGTCGATACCTTCCAGGTCTACCGCGCCCTCCGCACCGTCAACCCCAGCCCCTACATGTACTTCCTCCGCGTCTCACCGGAGGGCCCGCTGGGAGGTCAGTCCCCCAAGGGTAAAAAGTCGCCCAAAGTGAAGGCGCCTACGGCGCTTGAGTTGGCGGGCTCATCACCGGAACTGCTGGTCCGCGTTCACGGCCGCCGCGTGGAGTACCGCCCCATCGCCGGAACGCGCCCTCGCGGAGCCGATGAAAAATCGGACCAGGCGCTCGCAGACGAAATGCTTCACGACGAAAAGGAGCGTGCCGAGCACGTGATGCTCGTCGATCTTGGCCGCAACGACGTGGGCCGCGTCAGCGACTTTGGCAGCGTCAAGGTTGACCGCCTCATGTTCGTCGAGCGCTACAGCCACGTCATGCACCTGGTCAGCACCATCGAAGGCCGCCTCAAGCCCGAGTTGACGGCCGTTGACGCCCTGCGCGCATGTTTTCCCGCGGGCACGCTCTCCGGAGCACCCAAGGTCCGCGCCATGGAAATCATAGAGGAGCTGGAGCCATCTCGCCGCGGCACCTATGGCGGCGCCGTCCTCTATGCCGACTTTTCCGGCAATCTCGACTCCTGCATCGCCATCCGCTCCCTGCTGGCCAAGGACTGCAAGGGCTACGTGCAGGCGGGCGCCGGCATTGTGGCTGATTCTGTCCCGGAACTGGAATACCAGGAGTCCATCAACAAGGCCCAGGCCGTCATCCGCGCCATCGAACGGGCAAGGGAACTGTAACCCCCGTTTCGCCCCACCCCGCTCACTCCGCCACGTCCGCGCAGCGGACGCTCTTCCCGCATCATCCGGTCATTCGGGCGCAGCACCCGTTCACTGGTTCAGGTTGCGGGTGTTCCGCTGCAGTGCGCCACAACTAAGTGGGGTCAACAGGCCCTAATATCCCACTCGCGCTTTGAAGTCGCGCGCTCGATCGCGCGCGACGGTCAGCTGTGTATCTTTCCCGTCCTTGAGGCGAACATTCAAAGCGCCTCCCGGAAGCAAGGCGACTTCCTTGACCCAGACAAGGTTGAGAAGCGTGCCACGGTGAATCCGGACAAACTTCCTTGGATTCAGGTTCTTTTCCAACTCCCCGATCGTGTGATCCACGCAATAGGCCTTGCCCTCTGATACGGCAAAGGTCAGCTTGTCTTCTGCGTAGAAGTGCGTCACACGGTCCAGGTTCAGGAACCACAGCCGGTCTCCCAGGCGTGACGCAATGCGCTCCGGATATTCCGGCCTGCTCGCGCGCAGCGAGTCCGAGAACTGCTTGAACAGGGCCTGAAGGTCCGGCGGTGCGACCTGGTCCGACCTGCGCAACCGCTCCACTTTGTTGAGCGCGCGATCCAGAAACTCGGGTTCCACCGGCTTCAGAAGGTAGTCGACCGAGTTCACGGCAAAAGCCTGCAATGCGTACTGATTGTAGGCGGTGGTGAAGATGACGATCGGTTGGCGGGGCAGGCGCGCCAACACTTCGAAACCGTTCAGGCGCGGCATCTCGATGTCGAGGAAACACACATCGGGAGGATCGGTGGTCAGCGCCGTCACAGCGTCCTCGGGCTCCGTGGCGCTGCCGATCACATCAACGCGGTCCGTCTGCTCGAGCAACCGTCGCAGGCGTTCGAGGGCCAGCGGTTCATCGTCCACCAGGTAGGCACGTAGTTTCATACGCGGGGCAGCACCATCTCCACAACAGAGCGGCCGTCTCTTCGAAAAACGTTGAGGTGCGCATTGGCGCCAAACAGTGCGTCGAGACGGTCTACGAGATTATCCAGCCCATGGCCGGCGGGAATGGCCGTCAAATCGAACCCTGGCCCCGTATCGCTCACCTCGATCTTGACGTTCCCTTCCTCAACAGAAGCGGCCACCAGGATCTCCCCACCACCTCGTTGCGGAGTAATTCCGTGCTTTACGGCGTTCTCGACCAGCGACTGCACTGACATGGGAGGCACCTTGGCGGTACGCGCCTGATCGGAAGCCTCAGTCGATCCGCGCAGCTTTTCGCCGAAACGGGCCCTTTCAATGTCGAGATAGCTTTCCACCATCTCCAGTTCCTGCTGCAAGGGAATCAACGGCTGATTGCTGTTGTCCAGCGAGGCCCGCAACAACGCCGCGAGCCGGCCCACAATCTGTTCCGCGCGGGAGGGATTGACGGCAATTAGCGAGCTGATCGAATTTAAAGTGTTGAACAGGAAATGAGGATGAATGCGCGATTCGAGCGAGCGCAGCCGTGCTTCCATGGCCAGCTTGAGTGCCCTTTCCTCGGCCGCTTCTTTCTCGTGAAGCTTCTCCTCTGTAAACCGCACGCGCTCCCGCAACGAGGCATGAACCAGGGCCCCTAGACCGAACACAGCGGCCAGGGGCAAGGCGACACGCAGGGTGTGCAGGTATTCCACCCAGAAGTGTTGCGGCACCACAAAGCCAATCGCCATCAGCAACGCCTGCGCCAGCAAACAACCCACGGTGCTGAACACCAGAATGCCGAGAAGCAGGACGGGAACCAGGGGAAGCTTGCGGGCCCCCGCTTTCGCCGCTAGAGCGCTGATCGCCACAAAGCCGAGAAGACCCGTCAGGTTTGCGTAGACCAGCGAGAAGCCCAGCGTTTGAAGGAGTTCGCGGCCACTCCCGATCCGGTTCACCGCCACCTGGATCAAAACCACGATCGTCACCGCGGTATTGATCCAAAGCAGCGAGAAGAGCCAGTTGCGCTTTGTCGGACCCATAGGGATGCCTCGTTCCACGTGCATGCTCTACTTGGTCACCACGGGCTCGAGAGTGCCGTTGCGGAAGATGTTGACCACCTGGATCGTATCCTGACCGGGAAGCTTCATCTCCCCCACCACGCTCTCATTGATTGTGCCGTACTCAATTTGCCTGGTCCCGAGCGATACCCAGATCTCTCCCCAGTAGTCGCTGCGTCCTTTCAAAGTCATCCCGCCGGTGGCGATCTCCAGTGGATTGAAGAATGCCTCGTAGTTGATCACGGCGCACTCCTGACCGTTGCGCTGCGAACGACCGATCCATTCCAGCACAACATCGCGGTTGTGAAAGGTGCCCACGCCCGGCAGCGTCGTGTCTGCGTTGGAAATCGAGTGGTAAGGCTCGTTCAGCTTCAGATGGTCGAAAAAATTCTGGCCGAACATCTCGATCATCCCTGTGTCCCAAACCAGATTACGCTCCATCATCGCGGTGGGAGGGAACGCCTTGAAGAACTCCGGGTTCATCGTGCTCACAAGATCGTTGTGATAGCGGAATCCCTCCATGAAGTCCTGCTTCTGCGGCGCTGGGAATGGAGCCACGGGGCCAGCCGCGTCCGCCTGGGTGACGTTCTTCCACATGACATCTCCGCCTGCTAGCCCGCGCGTATACTCCCCCGTCAGCCGCTGACGAAACACCATCTCGCCCTTGGTGTTTGCCGTGTTGTAGTCCACGATGAACCGATAAGTGCGGGGACCGCTGTCCTTCACGGCCGTTCCCTGCGGCAGGGTCCACGTTTGTGCAAACGCACACGGGACAAGCAGGCTGGACGCGGCCAATAGAACTAATCCCGTAATCAACGCCGAGTTGGTTTTCATTCGCATTGGGTGATTCCTCCTGGCCCGAAGTCTTCCACGGGCAGACGAGTGAAGCATCTCCTTTGCGACGAAAGGCGCCAATTCCCGGCGGCTGGCCGTCATTGGCAGACGAACCGTGGGCAATGGCATTCGTGTCCTGAGTCGGGGGGAGGTTCCAAAAACAGAGCTGTCACCCCGAGCAGAGCGCCTAAATCTGAATGACCTTCTGAGCGAGGAAGCGAGTCGAAAAACCTGAGTTTTCAGAGAGTCGCGTTGAGTGATCGACTATCAATGCCCCAATGAACTTCAGGCTCACCGCACTAGCTTGAAGAGGCAATCCGCAAGGCATATTCAGGGCAAGGCCGTTCACTCTCACTCCGCGCCGAAGATCCGCCGGAAGAATCCGCCCACCCGCCTGAAGAATCCCCGCTTCTTCTCCTGTGCTCCCTTGCCCGCCGCCGGAGCCGCGTTCGCAACCGGGGCGGCAGGGGACTGCGCTGCAGCCGCATCCTGATCCGCAACCGGCGTGGGAGCCTTGTAGACGAGCGGCTCATTGATCTGCGCCGCGCCGTGATCTGCCGCCCCCTGATCTGCTGTACCGGGCTTGGCCGCCGGAGCCGCGGGCTTCAGCGGAGCCAGCCCCGCGCTCTCCGCCAGAGGGAAATCGTTACTTCCGGGCCGCGGCTCAGGCGGACACCCGCACGGCTCCTTCTCCTGGTCCACCACTTCTTGCAGGCTGCCGTGCTGGAACATGACCCGCTGTCCCGCCTGCACCCGGTACGCCCCGCCATCGAAGACGCTCGAGACCAGCACATACGGCGCATTCACGCCCGCATTGTCCACGCAGGTGTCACCGTGCTGGCCCAGCCGTACCTTCACCTCGGCCGCGCCCGGCCCGCCAATCAGGATGCGGAAATCCGGCGTCAGCAGAATGTCGGAATTCTGCCCCGTGGCGAAGCTCGCTTCCACCGCGCCGTGATCCAGCGCCATCATGAGCCCCGGAGTCTCCCCCGCGGGCACGTTCATATCGGCTGCCAGCTTCACCGTGGTTGAAGCGCACACCCGCAGCACTCCCCGATGCGGCAGCACCACGCCGGTGGTTCTGGAGCCCGATGTCACAGTGCCGCTGACTCCGATGACGGCCTTTCCAGCGAACACTTCGAGCGCACCCGTGACCTTGGCGGCGCTCTCGGGGCTGTTGCTATCGAGGGGAACGAAAGCGATGGGTCCGTACGGTGCCGGCCCTTGAGCCGGGATTGGTTGGGAGGAAGCAGAGGCTTGTGCCAAAAGTGGCTGCACACTCGCCATCGCGAGCAGAGCAAGTCCCGCCGTAACAGGACTCATTCGACGCTTTCGGGCTCGTGACAGCGCAATCATCGGCACTACATTTCCACGAAGTTGCGAATCATTTGCCGTCCGCCCTCGGTGAGCACACTCTCGGGATGAAACTGCACTCCCTCAATGGGCAGGGTGCGGTGGCGCAGCCCCATAATGATTGAGCCGCCGTTCCGCTCGGTAGTGCGGGCCGTCACCGTCAGTTCGGCCGGCAGTGAGTCCTCGGCCACAATCAGCGAGTGATACCGCGTGCACGTCAATGGCGTCGGGAGTCCCGCAAACACGCCCTTGCCGTCATGATCCACAAGGCTCGTCTTGCCGTGCATCAGGTGCTCTGCGCGCACCACCTGCCCGCCAAATGCCTCGCCAATGGCCTGGTGTCCCAGGCAAACGCCCAGAATCGGCGTCTTGCCCGCCATGTGCCGAATCAGCGGAACCAGGATCCCCGCCTCGCCCGGCGTGCACGGCCCCGGCGACAGCAGAATCCGCTCCGGCTTCATCGCCTCCACGTCTTCCACCGTCAGCTCGTCGTTGCGGTACACCTCGATCTTTGCTCCCAGTTCTCCCAGGTATTGCACAAGGTTGTAGGTAAACGAATCGTAGTTGTCGAGAACGAAGATCATGGTGAAGTCCAGTGTAGCGCGTGAGCTGACCCAAATCGCCCTATTCCTCCGGATGCGAGGCGCGGTATAGTGATCCATCCAGCAGGAGGCCACCTTGCGGAGACCCTTCGCCCTGTTCTTCTCAGTGATCCTTGGCACCACCCTCGTTCCTGGGGCGTATGGACAGGACGCGCGGCAACGTCCGATCACCGTGCGCGAGGGCGGTGTCTCCGAGGCGCTGCAGAGCATCTTTATCCCGCCCCTGCTGAATGCTCCCTTCACGGCCACTGTGCACACCGAGTGGGTGAAAACGATGGCCGACGGCGGATCGGTCACCGTCACCAATCACCGTCGCATCGCACGCGACAGCCGCGGCCATATCTTCCAGGAGCGCGCGACCTTTTCTCCCAAGGACAGCAAGACGCCGTCCGTCATCTCCTACATTCAGATCGTCGATCCCGACACTCATGTCTGGTACGACTGCTTTCTGTTCAGCCAGCCGCACACCTGCACGCTGGAGGACTACGGCTTATCTCCCGCGGCAACTTACAAACCGGAAACCGTGACTACCGGCCCGCTGCCCAACCACATGGGTGTCAGCACCCACGAGGATCTCGGCGTGCGGTTCGTTGAAGGCGTCGCCACCACCGGCACCCGCGATTCTGTCAAATTCAACGCGGGCACCTTTGGAAACGACCGTCCCCTCACCACATCCCGCGAGTTCTGGTTTGCTGAGAGCCTTGGGTTCAACCTTGTCTCCGAAGTCTCCGATCCACGCACCGGAAAGCAGACGTTCACCGTCACGGATATCGCGCTCGGCGAACCGGACCCCAAGCTCTTCGAATTGCCCGACGGATTCGCCATTGTCGACCATCGCGCCTCCGCCGACGAGCCGAAGTAGCATTCCCCATCCCTTGCGCGCCAGGAACCGCATCTGCAAAACTGCCTTGTGGCTCCTATCATGGTTCTCCACTTTCTCATTCGCGGACGTGTGCAGGGTGTCGGCTTCCGGTGGTTCGTCCACCGTGAGGCAAGCGAACTCGATCTGCGTGGCTGGGTCCGCAATACTGAAGACGGCGAAGTGGAAGTGGTGGCCTCCGGCTCCGTCGAAGACCTGTCCGAACTGCGCGCCAGCCTTCGTCGCGGCCCCCGTGGCAGCCGCGTCGACCAGCTCATCGAGCATTACCTCGACGAACATGAAGCCGCCGGCCTCGACGCCTTCCGCATCGACGGCGCCTGGTAAGACTCTCCAGTTGTCAGTTGTCAGTGCTCAGCGCCCGGTTTCTCGCCCCCTGGTTCCAAAATCATTCGCACAATTCGGTTTTATTTGAAGCAGGGCGCAGGGCATAATGGGCAGCGGAGGTCTCCCGACACCATGCTCACTCTCGAAATTCTCCAGGAACTTTGGCCGAATTGCGATCAGCGCTACCCCGAAATGCTCGAGGCTATGGCCTCACAGGCTCCCGACGTGTTCGCAAAATACGGCCTCAACGACGATCTGACGATCGCACACGCCATGGCGCAGTTTTCTGTGGAGTGCAACGCCGGCACCCAACTGGAAGAGAATCTGAACTATAGCGCGCAGGGGCTCTTGAACACCTGGCCCAAGCACTTTGACGCCGACCTGGCGGCTCAGTGCGCCCGCAATCCGCAAATGATTGCCAACATTGCGTACGCGGGCCGCAACGGCAACGCTCCGGCGCCGTCCACCGACGGTTGGAACTTCCGCGGTCATGGGTTGAGCCAGGTCACGGGGCGCGCCAATTACCAAACCCTGGCCAATACGACGGGCCTCGACCTGGTGAACAATCCCGATATGCTCACCGACCCCGACCACGCGCTCGAGTGTGCCGTGGCGGATTTTGTGCAATGCGGCTGCCTATCCTGCGCCATCAATGACGACGTGAAAGACGTGAGCATCGCGCTCAACGGCGGCCTTCTTGGATTTCCTGAGCGGCAGGCATGGTTAACCCGCTGGAAGACCGCACTTGGAGTGCAAAACGTGATGGTGTAACCCCGCCATCCCCAGGGAACAGCCACTGCGCGACCGTCACCCAACCACGGCGAACCCGCGGAGGCATGTCCTGCCGGCCAAACTGGTAAGATGACCTATGTGACTGACACGGAAGCCGAACCGTCGCCCCGCCCGTTCTCTTCCCAATTCATCTCGCAAATCAGGAGCGCACGGAACCATGTCTGAAACCCCGAAGCCAGTGAATATTGAAGCCCTCAAGGCCCTGGTCCGCACAGTGCCCGACTTCCCCAAACCGGGGATCCTGTTCTACGACATCACCACCCTGCTGAAGGACAAGACCGGTTTCGCGCAGCTCATTGACGCCCTGGCGTCCCACTACATCTCCCGTAAAATCGACCTGGTTCTGGGCATCGAGGCCCGCGGATTCATCTTCGGACCCGCCCTGGCTTATCGTCTCAATGCCGGCTTCGTGCCCGTCCGCAAGCCCCGCAAGCTTCCCGCACCCGTCGCCCGCGTCACCTACGACCTTGAGTACGGATCCGACGCGCTTGAGATTCACCTCGACGCCATCGCTCCCGGTCAGCGCGTGGTTCTGGTCGACGACCTGCTCGCCACTGGCGGCACCATGGAAGCAACAGTGAAGCTGGTCAAGCAACTGGGCGGCGAGATCGCCGGCCTGGCCTTCGCCGTCGAACTCGACTTCCTGAAGGGCCGCGACCGTTTCAAGGATTACGACGTGTTCAGCCTGCTGCACTACGACGAATAGCCGGGTCGCGAAGAATAGCCAGATCGATTGACGCCAAGCCGCTGACTCGGGGCGCGCCGTCTGATCCTGTTCCCTGTTCTTTCGCTTCCTCTTCGCTGCCAACTCGCGGTATGCTCAGACAAGCATGTCTCCCCGCTGGCCGAATCCGGAACCCCCTTGCGACCCCACTCCGGATGCCGATCCTTTCGCCTGCTTCCATCCCGTCACAGCAGAGTGGTTCAAAGCCGTCTTTGATGGCCCCACCGCTCCGCAGCGTCTGGGCTGGCCGGTGATCGCGCGCCGGGAGAGCGCCCTGATTCTCGCCCCCACCGGCACCGGCAAGACCCTGACAGCCTTCCTCTGGTGCCTGGACCGGCTCATGCTCCACGATTTGTCCGAAGGGCAGAATAGGGGCTGCCGCATCGTCTATGTCTCGCCCCTCAAGGCCTTGGCCGTCGACGTCGAACGCAACCTGCGCTCGCCCCTTGCCGGCATTGCCAACATGGCGCGTCGCCGCGGCGTGCCCTTTCACGAACCGACGATCAGCGTCCGCACCGGCGACACCCCGCAGCGCGAACGTGCTCGCTTCCGGCGTCACCCATCCGACATCCTCATCACCACCCCCGAATCGCTCTACCTGATGCTCACGTCGGGAGCATCCGAGGCTCTGCGCACCGTCGACACGGTCATCGTTGACGAGATTCACGCCCTCGTTCCCACCAAGCGCGGAGCACACCTGGCCCTCACCCTGGAGCGCCTTGAAGCTTTGGTCAAAAGGCCCATCCAGCGCATCGGACTCTCCGCCACGCAGCGCCCTCTTGAAGAAGTGGCGCGCTTCCTGGGCGGTGTCGATGTCGAATCCGCTGTCGCTGGCGACTGCATAAGAACCTCATATTCAACCGAATCAGGTCCGATAGTTAAAGTAAAAGATCAAGCGGGGGCGGTAGGGAACTGTTCAACCCGTGAGGCTGCTCCTTCCCCTGCTGCACAAGACGATCCACAGGCTGAAATAGCTATGGAAAACCCGGTTGGCTGGTCCTCGGATGCGGTCGATATGACCCCCCTGCGCTATCGCCCAGTGACTATCGTCAATGCCAGTTATCTCAAACAGTTAAAGCTGAGAATTGAAGTTCCGGTCGAAGATATGGCGCGCCTCAATGCCATGGAGGAAATCCCCAGTGGACCGGCCTCGCAGACACCGCGCCGCACCTCCATCTGGAACGCCATCCATCCGCGCCTGCTGGAGCTGATCCGGGAGCGGAACTCGACCATCCTCTTCGTCAACAGCCGCCAGGTGGCCGAGCGACTTGCCGGTGCGCTCAACGAACTGGCGGGAGAACCCATCGCCCGAGCCCATCACGGATCGCTGGCCGCCGCCCAGCGGTCGGTGATCGAAGAGCAGTTGAAGGCGGGCCAGATCAAGGCCCTGTGCGCCACCTCCACCCTCGAACTGGGCATCGACATGGGTGCCGTCGATCTTGTTATTCAAATCGAAGCCCCGCCCTCGGTGGCCAGCGGCATGCAGCGCATTGGCCGTGCCGGCCACCACGTCAACGCCGTCAGCGAGGGCATTCTTTTCCCCAAGTACCGGGCCGACCTCGTCGCCTGCGCCGCCGTCACCCGGGCCATGCACGAGGGCCAGATCGAGTCCACCCGCTTTCCGCGCAACCCCCTCGACGTGCTGGCCCAACAACTCGTGGCCATCGTCGCCCACCCGCCCTCGGCGTCTGCCGCCTCAGACAAGCCGAAGACCCTCAAAAAGAGCCTTCGCGCCCAGAAGAATCTCCGCTTCCCATTGATGCGGTTCACCGCGGCGGATTCCGGCGGAGAGGTGGGAGATGACGAACCGGCGTTCTCTTATCCCGATTCAGAGCCGCAGGAGCTCAAGCCTGAAGTCAGCGTGGATGTCCTCTACGACCTCATCCGCCGCGCCGCACCGTTCGGCGGACTCACCCGCTCCGCCTTCGAAGGCGTTCTCGACCTGCTCAGCGGCCGCTACCCCTCCGACGAATTCGCCGAGCTGCGCCCGCGCCTCACCTGGGACCGCGTCCGCAACGTCGTCACCGCCCGCGACGGAGCGGCCCGGCTCGCCATCCTCAACGCCGGCACCATCCCCGACCGCGGCCTCTACGGCGTCTTCCTCGCCCACACGGAAGGTAAATCCGTGCGTGTCGGCGAACTCGACGAGGAGATGGTCTTCGAGTCCCACCCCGGCGAGACCTTCATCCTCGGCGCCTCCACCTGGCGCATCGTCGACATCACGCACGACCGCGTGCTGGTGGAACCGGCCCCCGGCCAGCCCGGCAAAATGCCTTTCTGGAAGGGCGACGGCCCGGGCCGTCCGCTGGAGTTTGGCCGCCGCATCGGCGCCCTTGTGCGGGAACTCCGCGAGCTGCCCAAACCGGCCGCCCTCACCCGCCTCGTCTCTGAGCACGATCTGGACCCCGGCGCCGCCGAAAACCTGCTTCAGTTCCTCGCCGACCAGGAGGCCGCCACCGGCTCAGTTCCCGACGACCGCACCATCGTGATCGAGCGCGTGCGCGACGAACTCGGCGACTGGCGCGTTTGCGTCCTCACCCCCTTCGGCAGCCGCATTCACATCCCCTGGGCGATGGCCGTGAGCGCGCGCATCCGGGCCGGCGGCGGCCCCGAAGTGGAGACTCTTTGGGGCGACGACGGCTTCGTGCTGCGCTTTCCTGATACCGAGGAGCCGCCCGACCCCGACTGGTTCCTGGTCGAATCCGCTGAAGCCATGGCGTTGGTACTGCGCCAACTGGGCTCGACCGCGCTCTTCGCTGGACGCTTTCGCGAAGCCGCCGGCCGCGCGCTGCTGCTTCCGCGCCGTCGCGCCGATGCACGCTCGCCGCTGTGGCAGTTGCGCAAGCNNTTTGACATGCCGGCGCTGCTTGAAACCCTGCGCGCCATCGAACAGCGGCAGCTTCGCGTCCACGTGGTGGAGACCCGCAAGCCCTCGCCCTTTGCCGCGTCGCTGCTGTTCAGCTATGTGGCCAACTTCCTCTATGACGGCGACGCTCCGCTGGCTGAGCGCCGCGCCCAGGCCCTGACCATCGATCAGGACCAGTTGCGCGAACTGCTGGGTGAGGCCGACCTGCGCGAGCTGCTCGATGCGGACGCCATCGCGGAAGTGGAAGAGACGGCGCAATGCCTGCCGGAAAACTATCGAGCCCGGTCCGCCGACGGCATTCACGATTTGTGTTTGCGCCTGGGCGACCTGTCGCGGGAAGAACTGGCTCGCCGGGTGGCATCGCCCGAGGTGCTTCAGCATGTGGACCGCTTGATCCGTGCGCGGCGATTACTTGAACTGCGCCTTGCCGGCGAGCGCCGCCTGGTTGCTGCGGAAGACGCCGCGCGGTACCGCGACGCGCTGGGAATTCCGCTGCCTCCGGGACTGGCTGTCGCGCTGCTGGAGCCGGTTGCGCACCCGGTGCTCGAACTTGTCCGCCGCTACGCCCGCACCCATGGCCCTTTCACGGTGCGCGATGTGGCCGACCGATTCGCCCTCGACGTGGTCGAAATCGAAAATGTGCTGCGGCGCCTTACCCATGAAGGCCGCGTACTTGAAGGCGGTTTCCGGCCTGGAGGCCTGCATCGCGAGTGGTGCGACGCCGAAATCCTGCGCCAGATCCGCCGCAAATCGCTGGCCAAGCTACGCCGCGAAGTCGAGCCTGTCGAGCAGCACACGCTGGCCCGCTTCCTCACCCATTGGCAAGGCCTGCTTGCGCCGCGCCGCACGTCTCGCGGCCATCTCGATGCGCTTCTCGATGCCATCGAGAACCTGCAGGGAGCCCCGCTGCCCGCGTCGTTGCTTGAGACCGCGATTTTGCCCGCGCGCATTGCCGGATACGACTCGTCGGGCCTCGACACCCTCATCGCCGCGGGAGAAGTGGCGTGGGCCGGCGTGGAGCCGCTGGGTGAACGCGACGGCCGCATCGCTCTTTTTCTGGCCGACAAGCTGCCCCTGCTGGCCCAGCATCGGCCCCAGGCTGAGCCTCTCACGGAGCGCGAAGACAAGCTGCTGGCAGTGCTTGAATCCACCGGCGCCAGCTTCTTCGACCCGCTGCATCAGGCCGTAGGCGGCGGCTATCCGGGCGAGTCGATCGACGCCCTGTGGAGCCTGGTGTGGCGCGGCCTCATCACCAACGACTCGCTCCATGCCTTGCGCGCCTACACCACCCGCCCCGACAACGCGCGATCGCCGCGACGGTTGCAGACTGGTGCGGTCTTCCGTTCGCGCCGGACGACGCCGCCCGCAGCCCAAGGCCGCTGGTCGGTTCTGCCTATTCGCGCCAAGCAGGGTAGGGAATCCGCGCCGACAAGCACGGAAGCCAGCCACGCGCTGGCCATGCAACTGCTGGGGCGCTACGGGATTTTGACGCGCGAATCGGTTGCGGCTGAAAATGTGCCTGGCGGATTCAGCGCGGTGTACGACGTGCTCAAGGCCCTTGAAGAGAGCGGCCGCATTCGCCGCGGCTACTTTGTCGCAGGACTGGGCGCAACGCAGTTCGCGCTACCCGCGGCGGTTGACCTGTTGCGCCAGTTGCGGGCCGCGCCTGACATTGAAAAGCCGGAGTTCGTACAACTGGCGGCGGCGGATCCCGCCAACCCTTATGGGTCCGTCCTGCGCTGGCCTGACCTGCCCGTGGCCGACGAAGACTCTGAATCAGCGCCCCGCCTGCTGAATCGCGCCGCCTACGCGGAGGTCATTCTCCGCAACGGCCAGTTGGTGTCGTGGCTGCGGCGCAACAATCCCAGCATGCTGGTCTTTTTGCCCGCCGACGAGCCGGAACGCTCGCAGGTGGCTGCGGGGCTGGCGCATTTCCTCGGGACCCGCGGCCAAGAGCGCATGCACGCCGGCGGACACCAGGGCGTGCTGATCACCACCATCAACGGCCAGCCTGTGTCGGCGCATCCCATGGCGCGTTTCCTCATGGATGCGGGCTTCCACGCCGGCCCGCTCGGCATGCACCTGCGGCGCATTCCGCTGCCTATCGTTCACCACCAGCCGGTTCCCGGAGAGTTGCAATAATCCATGCCTGAAGGCGATACCATCTTCCGCACGGCGCGCACGCTGGGCCGTGCCCTGGGCGGCAAACCGATCACCGGCTTCCGCTCCACTTATCCGCTGCTGACGCGCTTCGACGACGACACACCGCTCACCGGCCAGCTTGTCGGCAGCGTGGAGTCGCGCGGCAAGTGGCTGCTGATTCATTTTTCCGGCGGAGGCACGCTCGCCACCCATATGCTCATGAGCGGCAGTTGGCACATCTACCGCCCCGGCGAACGTTGGCAGAAGCCCCGCACCGACATGCGCATCGTGATTGAAAACAGCGAGTATCATGCCATCGGTTTCAGGGTGCCCGTAGCCGAAATGCACACCGCGCAATCGCTGGCCCGCGATCGCAGAATCCCCGGCCCGGGCACTGACGTGCTGAGTCCGGAGTTCGATGCGGGCGCCGCCGTGCTCCGTCTGCTGGCCCTCGCGGATGAAGAAGTGGGCGACGTTCTGCTACATCAGAAGGTGCTGGCCGGGGTCGGCAACGTCTTCAAGTCGGAGGTCTGCTTTGTGACCGGCTTGAACCCCTTCCGCACGGTCGCGACGCTCACGCCAGAGCAGGCAGTCGAGGCCATCACGGTGGCTCGTCGCCAATTGAAGGCCAATGTGATGGAAGATTCGGGCGACACTCTTGTCACTTATCGCGGCCGCGGGCGACGCACGACGAACGAGTCGAACCCCAGCGCGAGCCTTTGGGTGTATGGCCGCAAGGGTGAGCCCTGCCGCCGCTGCGGTGAGCTGATCCGCCGGCGCATTCAGGGGCCGGATGTGCGCGTTACGTTCTGGTGTCCGCGCTGCCAGCCCATGCCCGACGGCAGCAAGATTGACGGTTAGGGTTTTGGGGCTACGGTTTTTTGCCCGTGCCGAAGATCTTCTGCAGAAGGCTGCGATGATCGGGCGGATGGCCGCACGTGTCTGTCGGCGCTGTTCCGTCAAGAAATGCCGCCGTATACGTAGTGGGGCAGGAGTCGTCCGCAAGCAGGTTGGTTGCCTTGTCGAGGCTCACAAGCTCCACACCCTGCGGCGGCGTGAACTCCTTGGTATCGGAGTATTGCGGCAGGTGGACGGCCTTCTTCATGAACTCGGCCCAGATGGGAGCCGCCGCGTGCGCGCCTTCAATCTTCACATCGGTGTAGTCGTCGTTGCCCACCCACACCACGCAGAGCAAGTTGCTCGTGAAGCCGGCAAACCAGGCATCATGGCTTGATCCCGTCTTGCCCGCAGCCGGAGCCGTGAACCCGCGCCGACGCACCTCGTAGCCCGTGCCCGTGTTGATCACGTTCTCCATCATGTTGGTGGTCAGGTAAGCCACACGCGCGTCCAGCACCTGCTTCGAAGTCGGTGTGTAGTCGGTCATCACGTCGCCGGACGATGTGCGCACGCTGGCCAGCATCCAGGGGTCGAGGTGCATGCCTCCGTTGGCGAACACCGTGTAAGCGCCGGCCATATCGATGGGCGAAGCATCATAGGAGCCAATGGCTACCGAGGGCGTTCCGCGCGCGCTTTTGATGCCGGATTCCCGGGCCAGCGCGGCCACGCGGTCAAAACCCACCATGGAGGCCAGGCCAATGGTGGCGTTGTTCAGCGACTTCTGCAGTGCTTCTCGAGCCGTGACCTGGTCGTGATAGTCGTTGTGATCGTTGCGCGGGCTATACTCCTGGCCGCCTACGTCATAGGTGCTCTGCTCGTCGTTGAGGATGGTTACGGGCGAGAACAGCTTGTCTTGTCCCGCGAGCGGCGTGCCTTCAACGGCAGTGGCGAAGGCCGCGGCATACACGAACGGCTTGAAGATGGAGCCGGTAGGCCGGTGCGCGACGGCGTGGTTCACCTGGCTTTTGCCGTAGTCGCGGCCTCCTACGAGAGCCAGCACCTGGCCGGTGTGCGGGTTCAGCGCCACGAGCGCCACCTGAGGATAGGTGTAAGGGGCGACGGGGGCGGTGGAGGACTTGCGGCGCGCGTGCAGCTTGTCCACCTGCTCGTCGACGACGTGGACGGTGTTTTCAACTGCGGCCGTTGCCACGCGCTGCAGATCGGGATCGAGCGTTGTGTAGATGCGCAATCCCTCCAGGGTCGAGTTCGATTCGCCCAGCTTTTGCAGCAGTTGCTCGTGCACCAGGTCAACGAAATACGGCGCCTCGCTGGCATCTACGCTGGCTGTGGAAAGGTGCAGCGACTCAGCCTTGGCGCGCTCCGCCTGGTCCTTCGTAATCGCGCCAGTCTCCACCATCGAGTCCAGCACCAGGTTGCGCCGGTCAATGGCCCGGTCCGCGTGCCGGAACGGAGTGAAGTAGTTGGGCCGCTGAATCATGCCGGCCAGCAACGCACTCTCGGCCAGGTCAAGCTGGCGCACGTCTTTGCCAAAGTAGGCCTGCGACGCCTCGCCAAATCCGTTGATCGAGAAGCTGCCCCGCTGCCCAAGGTTGATCTGGTTCGCGTACATCTCGAAGATCTGCTTTTTGGTAAAACGGTGTTCGAGCTGAAACGTGATGACGATCTCAATGATCTTGCGCTTGATCCGCTTCTCCGGCGTTAGAAAAAAGCCCCGCGCCAACTGCATGGTCAGCGTAGAGCCGCCCTGCTGTTTCTGGCCCGTGCTTACGTCGCGGAGAATGGCTTCCGCCATGCGCCAGTAGTTCACGCCGCTATGTTCAAAGAAGCGGCGGTCCTCAATGGCCAGCACAGCCTGGACAAGATTCTGCGGAATCTCGTCGTAGTTAACCAGCCGCCGCTTGGTGCGATTGGCGTCTTCGCTCAGCCCGGTGATGAGCACAGGCTCCAACTCATAGCTTGAGAGCGGCTGCCCGCGATCGTCGTTGATGGCGTCGACCACGCCGTCGCTCACGTGGATGGTCGCGCTGTCTTGCGCGTGGTACGACTGCGGCCCAGGATATACGGCGATCGTCGCCGCGCCTTCGCGATACGCGCCCATCGGCGAGTCCTTCGCATTTTTGCCCACGGTGGAGTAGCTGGCCTGGCGCAACTCATCGGCAATCATGCGGACCGTGAGCTTCTGTCCGGGACGAACCTCCCGCGGTTCGGCAAAGATCTTCGCGGTGTTGGCAAACAGCGGCTGTTTCAGCCGGTCGTCTACGATGGTCTGATATTTGAAGTAGAAGTACCCGCCCACGCTCAAGACCACCACCGCCACGGCCGCGATAGTAATGAGCCCAATCCGCAGCAGCAACGGCGCCCACGGAGGCTTCCCTGTGGGCATTCTGAATTTGATCTTTAAAGCCATCGCTGCTCCTTGAAAACCAGCCTGTAGCTTCTAGCTGCTAGCTTCTAGCTGTTTCGTTCCCATTCCATCTGGGTGCCCCATCCTTGTGCGCGTTTGCACAAGGGTGGGAAACCACGAACCCAAACCGCCTTTAGCTAGGAGCTGGAAGCTAGTAGCTGTTCTTCCTGCACTCTCGTCTTCACCAGCGCTGCTACGTCACCCATCGCGACATCCACACTCTGGGCAGTAGCGCGCGTCACCAGTTCCACCTGGCCGCTGGCCACCTTCTTGCCCACGTTGATGCGATAAGGAATCCCCACCAGGTCCGCGTCTTTGAATTTGACGCCGGCGCGCTCGTCTCTGTCATCCAGCAGCACGTCCAGCCCCGCGGCTTCCAACTCCTCCGCCAGGGTTTCGCCCGCCTGCCGCAGCGCGTCGTCGCCGACGTTGGTCACCGTGACCACCACCGTGAACGGCGCAATCGATGCGGGCAGCCAGAAGCCGTTCTTGTCGTTCGACTGCTCGATGGCCGCGGTCAAAATGCGCTCGATGCCGATGCCGTAGCTGCCCATGATCGGCGTCACTTCCTTGCCGTTGGGGTCAAGCACGCGCGCGCCCATCGATTCGGAATACTTGTAGCCCAGCTTGAAGATGTGGCCAACCTCGACCGCCTTGCCGACGACCAGCTTGCCGTCACAACCGCTGACGGGACACGCCTCGCCCTCGTTCACACTGCGGATATCGGTGCTCAGGGTCCACGTGAAGTCGCGGCCCGGCACCACGTTGCGCTGGTGATAGTCCAGCTTGTTGGCTCCCGCCACAAGATTCTTGCGCCCTTCGAGCGACTTATCCACGACGACGGTGAGCCCTTCGCCCATTGGTTTTTCGTTGTGCACCAGCCCCACCGGCCCCAGGTATCCCGCCGGGCCCTTGAAGTACTGCTCCAGCTCCGCCGCCTGCATTGTGCGCAGCTCGGCCGCGCCCACCGCGCCCATCAACTTGGTCTCGTTCACCTGGTGATCGCCGCGCAAGAAGGCCGCCACGCCATGCCAAGTATCCGGCTGCCCAGCCGCACCGCGCTTCAATCCCATGTAGGCCACGCACTTGACGTCGCTCGCCGGCGAAATCTTGAAGAACTCCGCCACATCCACAATGGCGGCGCAGCCCGGCGTCGAGACCAGTTCTGGCAAGCCGTCGCCAGTTGCTTCCATCTCGGTGACAGGGTCTAGCTGCGAAGTCGCCTTCTCCAGATTGGCCGCATACCCGCAAACGGGGCAGCTCGCGATCAGGTCCTCGCCCGCGTCGGTGTAGACCATGAACTCCTGCGACTGCGACCCGCCCATGGCGCCCGAATCGGCCTCGACGGCGACGAACTTGAGCCCGCAGCGCGAAAAGATCTTGCGATAGATCGCGTCGTGCAGGTCAAAGCTCTTGTCGAGCCCGGCCTTATCGATGTCGAACGAATAGCTGTCCTTCATCGTGAACTGCCGCACCCGCAGCAATCCCGATTTGGGGCGCGGCTCGTCGCGAAACTTGGTCTGGATCTGGTACCAGATCTGCGGCAACTGCTTGTAGCTGCGCAACTCGCTGCGCGCGATGGTGGTCATGATCTCTTCGTGCGTCATGCCCAGGCACAGGTCGGCGCCCTTGCGGTCCTTGAGGCGAAACATGTTGTCGCCCATGCCGGTCCAGCGCCCGCTCTGCTCCCATGGCTCCCTGGGCAGGATCGCCGGCAGAAAGAACTCCTGCCCGATCTTGTCCATCTCCTCGCGCACAATGCCGATGATCTTGTTCATCGATCGCTGGCCGAGGAAGAGGTAGTTGTAGATGCCCGCGCCGAGCTGGCGAATGTAGCCGGAGCGGAGCAGAAACTTGTGGCTGGCCACTTCGGCGTCTGCCGGGGCCTCACGAAGAGTGGGAATAAAGAGCTTGGACCAACGATGCATAGCGATGAGAGCGTGCTTTCCCGTCCGCCTGCCACTACGGTTTCCCGGCGGACGCAAGAAAATCTACGACAGGGACCATTCTAAATGTTTGGGGTGAGGCGGGCGGCCCCACGGGTTTCTCTATGGGGCTGTGTCGGCCTGTTCCTCAAAGGACTCCGGCCAGTTCTGTCGTCCATGCAGCACGGCAGCAATTAACAGTTCATCGCCTTGAATTGTGTAGGCAGCAATGTAGGAGGTTCCAGGGATGACCAGTTCGCGCGTTCCCGGTACACGTCCCGACCGGCCAGATAATGGGAAGTTGCTGAGGCGATTGACGGCTTCCTTGATTCTCTTTGCCACCCTCCGCCCAGCAGCGGGGCGGTCATTTGCAATGTACTCGCGGATCGCTTTCAGGTCGTCGACCGCTGTGGAAGACCACAGAATCTTCATTTCGGAGCCGGCAGCTCGTTCTCAGTGCCCCAACTGTCAAGCCATTCAATCACGCGCTCGTTCGACAATGTCTTACCAGCTTCAAGATCAGCCAGACCGGCGCGAATGTGCCTGTGTTCCCAACTATCGGGCGAAACGAGCGAGATGGTGCCGTTCCCGTTTGAAACCCACTCCACTGGCTCACCGACAGGCAGCGATGCCTGAACGAGCAATTCTTCGGGAATCTCGACGGTAAGAGTGTTTCCTACGCGAACGATTCGGGTGGTCATGGGAGCAACTCCTGCTGAAATCATAGCGCGAATCCAGGTGGACGGCATTTATTGCCTTGAAGATCACACTCGAAGGGCGGCTACGTTTGGAATGCGATATTGGTCCAGTTGTTCCTTGAGGTGCGTTGAGAGAATCGGAAAGTGGTATGGCTTTCCGGCTTTCCAAGTCTCTGACTCCTTTATATTCCCATCAGCGTCAACATCTTTCAGCAACTCGTCGTGATCATACATGTACCAGGGGTCGTGATCGTGAATGCCGTCTCTGAAGTAGATATACAAGTGCTTACCGCAATACTTCTTGTCGAAGGTCAACCGACTTTTGAGCTGCACTTTGAGGAACGTTATGCCGTCACGGCATTGCGCGATGAAGTCGGCCCCGTTCCAATCGTTACTTAGAGGAATGGTTACAAAGCCGAAATCGGCAAGTACAGCCGAGACCTTCTGCAAATTGTAGGCCTCTTGTTGGCGGCTGTTGAGTCTTTGATAGTCAATCCGTTCAAAGGTAATGTGCATCGATCCTCCTCAAACGTTGTGATCCCTGCCCCGTGCTCAAATCAACTCCACTCCCCACAAATCGTGCAGGTGGACCACGCCCTCGACCTGATGGTCCGCGTCGACGACCACCAGAGAAGTAATCTTGCGCTCCTCCAGAATCGCGAGCGCTTTGGCTGCAAGCTCAGTGGCGGCAATCGTTCGTGGGTGGGCGTTCATCGCCTCGCCGGCCGTGCGGCTCAGCGCCGCGCCGCCTTCGCGCTCCAGTAGACGCCGCAGGTCGCCGTCGCTGATCACGCCGCGCAGTCGCCCATCCTCCTGCACAGTGGTCATGCCCAGCTTTTTCGACGACATTTCGTAGATCACGTCGGTCATCTGCGTCGTGGGCGCAACCACCGGGACGGCATCTCCCGCATGCATCAGGTCGCGCACCTTGGCGAGTTGCTTGCCCAGCTTGCCGCCAGGATGCAGTTCCGCAAAATCCTCCGCGCGGAAGCCCTTTCGCAGGCTTACGGCCACCGCCAGCGCGTCGCCCAGCGCGAGCATTGCGGTGGTGGAGGCCGTCGGCGCCAGGTTCAGGCCGCAGGCTTCGCGCTCCACTCCGCAATCGAGTGCCACGTCGCTGGCCTGCGCCAAAGTGGAATTGAGGTTGCAGCAGAAGCTGACCAGCGCGTCGCCCTTGCGCTTGAGGGTGGCAAGCAGGCGCAAAATCTCTTCGGTCTCGCCGCTAGCCGAGAGCGCAATCACCACGTCGCCCGCCATCAGCACGCCCAGGTCGCCATGCACCGCCTCCGCCGGGTGCAGAAACAGCGCCGGGGAGCCGGTGGAGCTGAGCGTGGCCGCAATCTTCTGCGCGATAATGCCGCTCTTGCCCATGCCCGTAACCACCACGCGCCCGTTGCTCTCGCCGCAGCGCATGATCAGCTCGACTGCGCGGTCAAAGTCCGCGGCCATGGGCCCCTCCAGGCGCACGGCCAAGCCCTCAAGCGCCGCCGCTTCCAGCCGTACCAGCGCCGCGGGACCAAGTTCCTGTGGGTCAGGACAATCCTTATCCTTGTTGCGATTCATCGGTTTCTGATGGTATCAGCTTGGCGCACGGGGAGTGTCGTCGATCCCACCCTTGCCGCAAAAAGCGCGTCAAGGATGGGGCACCCGCGAGGGGTTTCACCACACCTCTCCAGACTCGTACAATCAGAGCAGAGAGGTCTTATCCCCGTGAAGCGCAACACCATCGTCATTACGGCCGTCCTGTTCGTCCTGGCCATCTTTGCCTGGGCGGGCTGGGCCAACTGGGAATATCGCAAGCAGGCTGCCGAACGCCTGCTGGCCAATGCCGCGCAGGGTGAACTGGTGGCCGCTGCCGCCGGCGACGCGGGGGGAATGGTTTCTCCGCTCGTGGGCAAGCCCGCGCCGGCGTTCGCGCTTGAAGACCTGAGCGGCAACATGGTTTCGCTCTCCAAATACAAGGGGAAGGCGCTGCTCATCAACTTCTGGGCCACCTGGTGCGGTCCGTGCAAGCTTGAAACCCCCTGGCTGGTCGATCTGCGCAACCAATACGCTTCGCAGGGCTTTGAGATTATTGGCGTTTCGACCGACGACATCGATCGCAGCGACAAGGAAAAGCTGGGCGAAGAGAAGAAAGAAATCGCGCGATTTGTTGAGCAGATGCACATGCCCTACCCGGTGCTGATCGAAGGCGATCTACTGAGCAAGCCCTACGGCGGCCTCGACGCCATGCCCACCTCGTTCTTTGTCGATCGCACCGGCAAGGTCGTCGCCGTGCAGATGGGCATTACCTCAAAGGACGACATCGCATCCAATATTCGAAAGGCGCTCGGTGAAGGGAACTAGTTCGTCCATGAAGACAGCGATTTGCGCCAGCGCATCCGTGATCCTGGGACTAGCGGCATTGCTGGCCTGCGGCCAATCGCCCACCTTCACTTCTCCCACTTCGCCCAACCGCCCGGCGGCCAAGCCGGACGAGGTGAAGTTTCTCTACCCTGAACAGGTGCGGGTGCCCTCCGGCAAGTCCACTGCGGTCGTGCTCCACTTCCGCGTGGATCCGGGCATGCACATCAACTCGCACACCCCGCCCGATGCCTTCCTCATCCCCACCCTGTTGTCTATTCCCGTCGGTGCCGGCGTGAAGCTTGACGCCGCCAACTACCCTGACGGGACCGAGTTCAANNACGGTGGCGATTGACGTGATTGGGAAGTGAAAAGCAGGGAACAGGGATCAGGGAACAGGGAACAGAAAAGCCCGCTCTGCCGACTACCTCCATTGGGCGCGGGTGGAGGAGAATTCTCTGCAAGGTGCGGAAGGGGAAGTTCGTGGATTCCCAGGTCTGAAAAGCGAATTCTGCGATATTCGGCGAGTCCTTCTTGATAAGGGACCTAATCGAAGGTAAGATTGTCTTACCATGCAGACCAAGGTTTCGACGAAAGGTCAAATCGTTCTTCCTGGACCGCTTCGCCGCAAGCTGGGCATTCGAACAGGAGATACCCTCGATATTGCCGTCGAGAAGGGTCGGATAGTGCTGACAGCCCCGGAGCGGAAACATTTCACGGCTCGCATCATTGAAGACCCGATCACTGGCCTCCCGGTCATTGACGCGGGTCCCGATGCAGCCGTTCTTACCAGCGAAATGGTCCGCGAGCTGCTTGTTGACTTCCCATGAGATACCTGCTTGACGTCAACGCGCTCGTCGCCTACGGCTATAGGAAGCATGATTTTCATGACCGTGCCGGCGCCTGGATTCGATCCCGCAAGGGTGATGGCTTTCTGACCTGTTCGATCACTGAGCTGGCATTCGTTCGAGTGCTTGGGAATGTACGTGCCTATGGCATGAACGTTGCACAGGCGAGATCGCTGTTGATGGAACTGAAGGCATGGAGCACTTTGCCGCTTGAATTCCTGCCGGATCGGAACGATATCTCCGCTCTTCCCACGTGGGTGAAATCCCCAAAGCAGACGACGGACGGGCATCTGGTGCAACTGGCGAATGCGAATGGAGCGGTTCTGGCGACGCTGGATGAGGGAGTTCCTGGGGCGTTTCTGATTCCGTAGCGGATGTTGCGGGAATCCCAAGTCTCAGAAGCGAGACCTGGGGCACCCGGTAATAGGTGTCGTTTTGAAAGAGGATTAGGGTGATGGAAAACATCCCGATAGTGACATTCGATACCAGTGCTCATAATCGGTTGGCTCCTAAGGGTGGCCCACTCGCAGAGCCGGTCATAGCAAAAATCAAGTCTGATATGCTGTTCCGGTTTGCGGGTGTGGCCATTGAGGAGATTTACGCAACCAAAGACTCCACCAGGAGGTCGCTGCTTTTGAATTCTTGCAGAAAGCTTCAAGAGGGGGAGAGTGATTGCGTCCATCGCCAAGACGAGGTGCTTAAAATCCTCGTTGAGGCACATGTGAAAGATCCAGCCCGCTTCGATTGGACGGCAGCTGAAGTGATCTCAGGGGAGTATATGCAAGAGATCAGCAGGGGGAAATGGATCAATGACGAGGATTTGATCGCGAAACACAGGAGGGAACACTTTGCGCAATTGAAGAGGTTTGAGCAAATGTTCAAACCGTTTCGAGCGGAGCTTCGACCCGTATTCGAGGCAAATAGAGAGGCACGCCCTAAAACCTACAGAGAATTCCTTGACCTCATGGAGAAGAGCAACCAAAAGCTGATGGCGGGACTCTGTATAGGGATTTACGACCGGGTTGCGGGGACGGATGTTAGCAAGGAACTGTTCCTAGCGTTTCTTGATGACTGCCCCCCTTTTCGCGCATTTAACTATGCGATGCATATGGCCCATTTCGACCGTTCGGTAAGACACGAAAACGGTGAAAGATTCAGCTCTGAATGCAAGGATTTGTTCATGGCGACATACCTGCCATACTGCCATAAGTTTGTGACAGCCGACCGGATGCAAGAGAAATGCTTACGCGAGATCGCCTCGGTATCTGGTTTGGGGACCGAAGTCATGTCCTATGACGATTTTTGCAATAGCTCTAGCTAGCAGGTCTTGCCGGGTGCCCCAGATTCCGCTTTCGGGACCTGGAAAGCCGCATCATTCAGAACTCAGCTCTCTCGAGTCCGGCAGTTTCCAGGAACTGCCGTACCGTTACAATTGCAATCTCCTCGTAGTTGCCAAGCCGCAGCAGATGCCGGTCTCCGCTGACGATAAAATCGGCTTTGCCCGCAACGGCGCACTCCAGCACGCGATTGTCGTCCGGGTCGTCGGGAACAGCGTTCAGTTCAAAATCCGGGTCGACTACCGTCGCGTTGTCTTCGAGCCTGGCTCGAATCGCCAGCGCATCGCTCTCTGAAACAGCGAATTTTCCACGCAGCTTCTCGTCCAGCTCATCCAGAAGCGCCCTTGAAATAACCAGCGTAAATTTCCGGCGCAACGCCCGATCGAGAAATCTCCCTGGCAATCCCCCAAACATCAGAGCGGAGATGAAAACATTCGTATCCGCAACGACGCGCATTAGTGGGTTGCGGATTGAAGTCGCTCTTGCCGGAACTCATCCGACAGGCGCTCTACATCCGCTTCTGTGGCGATGCCCAGCGCCTTGCCGGCGGCGTGTGTACGGCGCAGCAACGCATCCCACTCCGGATCGGCCGTGATGTAGCGGCGCAGCGCCTCCCGGAAGAGTTCGCTGATCGTCCGATCTTCGCGCTCGGCAGTCTTCTGCGCCTTCGCGAGCAGATCGGGGGAAAGAGTAATCGAGATGGTCTTCGCGGTGCGCATACTTGTCAATATATTCCAATGATAAACATTGTCAAGTATTACTCTATCCGGGTGCCGGGTGCCCCAGGTCTCGCGTTTGAGACTTGGAATTCCGTGGTTAGGTGGGGCTTCTACGCTCCTGACTTCTTCTCGATTTTGGCCCAGGAGTCTTTGAGCGGGAGGGTGCGGTTGAAGACTAGATTGCCCTCGGTGGAGTCGGGATCGAGACAGAAGTAGCCGACGCGCTCGAACTGGAAGCGGTCCTCCAGCTTGGCGTTCGAGAGAGAGGGCTCGAGCTTGGCGCCCAAGAGGATCTCGAGGGAGTTGGGGTTGAGGTTGCTGAGGACGTCCTCGCCTTCTGCGACGTCGGTGGGATCGGCCTTGGTGAAGAGCTTGTCGTAGAGACGGATTTCGGCGGAGATGGCGTGGGCGGCCGAGACCCAGTGCATGGTGGACTTGACCTTGCGGCCGTCGGGAGAGTTGCCGCCGCGGCTGGCCGGATCATACGTGCAGTGGACCTCGACGATGTTGCCGGCCGCGTCTTTCACTACCTCGTGGGCGGTGATGAAGTAGGCGTTGCGCAGGCGGACCTCCTTGCCAGGGGAGAGGCGGTAGTACTTGGGCGGAGGAATCTCGCGGAAGTCATCCTGATCGATGTAGATCTCGCCGGAAAAGGGTACCTGGCGGGTGCCGGCTGAGGGATCCTCCGGATTGTTCTGGACTTCGACGTTCTCGACCTGACCAACAGGGTAGTTGTTGATGACCAGTTTGAGCGGGCGCAGGACGGCCATGGCGCGCTGAGCGCGGCGGTTGAGGTCGTCGCGCTGGAAGTGCTCCAACATTTCGATATCGGTTGTGCCGTTCGTGCGCGAGGTGCCGATGGCGGCGCAGAAGGCGCGCAGGCCTTCCGGGGTAAAGCCGCGGCGGCGGATTCCGGCGAGGGTGGGCATACGGGGATCGTCCCAGCCGCTCACATGCTTTTCCTGCACGAACTGGAGGAGCTTGCGCTTGCTGAGCAGGGTGTAGGTGATGTTGAGGCGGTCGAATTCGAACTGCTGCGAAGGAAAGATGCCGAGCTGCTCGATATACCAGCGGTAGAGGTGCTGGTGGTCGGCGAACTCGAGGGTGCACATGGAGTGGGTGACGCGCTCAATCGAATCTGACTGGCCGTGGGCGTAGTCGTACATGGGGTAGATGCACCACTGATCGCCGGTGCGTTGGTGCGTGGCGTGCAGAATGCGGTACATGACCGGATCGCGCATGTTGATGTTGGGCGAGGCCATGTCGATTTTGGCGCGGAGAACGCGGCTGCCGTTGGGGAACTCGCCCTGCTTCATGCGAGTGAAAAGGTCGAGATTCTCTTCGACGGAGCGGCTGCGATAGGGGCTGTCTTTGCCGGGCTCAGTGAGGGTGCCGCGGTGCTCACGGATCTCGTCGGCGGAGAGGTCATCGACGTACGCTTTTCCAGCTTTGACGAGCTGCACGGCCCAGTCAAAGAGCTGGCCGAAGTAGTCGGAGGCGTAGCAGAGGCGCTCCCAGTCGAAGCCGAGCCAGCGGACGTCTTTCTGGATGGAATCGACGTACTCCTGCTCTTCTTTTTCAGGGTTCGTGTCGTCGAAGCGCAGGTTGGTCTTGCCGCCNNGCTCGGGGGGAAAGCGGGTCTGGACGACGGCATCGCCGTACTTTTTGGTGTGCACATCTTCAGCGATGAGGTCGCGGAGGAAATTGGGAGTGCGAGCGTCCTGACTTGGAGTTTCCTTGCTGGGAGTGACCGGGCTTTCCGGATTCGAGTTGG
>PLXP01000089.1:0-10972 GCA_003151435.1 Acidobacteriaceae bacterium | reverse complement strand
GGATGGGCTGGAACATGGGACCGGCCTTCAACCCAAGTTGCGAGGCTGCGGCTCGAAGCGCCTGGTCCAGCGAATCATGATCGAAAGAGGTTGAGGCTAGAACTTCCTGAGCGTGCTGGAGGATGCGCCGGGCGAGAGCGGCATCGCCCTTTTGGGGGATCAGGTCGGCTGGGTCGTAGGNNTTGATGCGCTCGCGAATGAGCGGAGTGACGGCGAGGAGCTTTTCGGGCGAGGGATCGAGTCCAGCCTGCTCGAAGAAAGGCTGAAGGCCGGGGCTGAGCTGTTCAACGGGCAGGGCGCGGATATGCTCGGCATTGAGCCAGACAGCCTTAGGATCGAAAGGATCCTCGTCGCTGAAATTGATGACAGCGTTGGCGCGGTTGACGGCCTCGAGAGTGAATGCCGCTTCGAGCTCGACGAGGGAGAGGAACTCGCGGTCGTTCTTTGGCGACCAGCCCAGCAGGCAGAGGAAGTTGATGAATGCCTCGGAGAGGAAGCCGGCATCGCGGTAGGTGGTCACGCTGACGACCGGGCCATGTTTGCGCTTGGAGAGCTTGGTGCCATCGGGGGCGACGAGCAACGGGAGATGCGCGAACTGTGGCGACTGGGCGCCGAGGGCCTCGAACAGAGCCAAGTGCTTGAAGGTGTTGGTGAGGTGATCCTGGCCGCGGATGATGTGGCTGATGCGCAAATCGGCGTCGTCGACGCACGAGGCGAGGTGGTACGTCGGCATTCCATCCGAGCGGAGCAGGGCGAAGTCTTCCACCTCGTCGGCGAGCTTTTGCTGCTCACCGTAGACGCTGTCGATGAAGCGCAGGGTGCGGGCTTGGCCGCGGGGAACGCGATAGCGGAGGGCGAAGGGCTCGCCACTGGCGGCGCGTCGGTCGCTGGCTTCTCTCGATAATTCGCGCATGCCGGGGTTGAAGAGCCAAGCGCCCTGGGCGGAGGACTGATTGTCGTCGCCCGAGTGCGCAGGCGTGAAGTCGCGATAGGCAAGGCCCTTGGCGAAAATCGCTTCGGCCTGCCGGCGGTGCAGGGCCAGGCGTTCGGATTGCTTGNNACTCTTCGTCCCAGGAGAGCCCCAGCCAGCGCAGTCCCTCAAAGATGGATTGGACGCTGGCCTCGGTGTTGCGCTCGACATCGGTGTCGTCCAGACGCAACACCATGGTTCCGTGATTATGGCGCGCATAGAGCCAATTAAAGATAAAGGTGCGCGCGCCGCCCACGTGCAGGTAGCCGGTGGGCGAGGGGGCAAAACGGACGCGGGGGAGCTTAGCTGCAGAGGGAGTCAAATCAGGCATCGTAAGTTATGGCTTTCCAATCACGATGCTAGCATCCGGCCCCTTCACGGAATCTGTGGTTCTCTTACGCCTGGGGCGGGTATGGCGCCTGGGGAGGGTGCGGGTAGGGCGGCTGTCCCTGCCACATCGCGTCGGACACCGGCAGAACCCTCCACTCAGCGAACGCCAAAATGTACAGCAACACCAGCACGCCGAGCGGGACAATGCACAGCAGCGAAAGCCACGGAGAGAATCCGGCCTTCTTCAGGATGAACCAGAAAGGCACCATCACAATGGCGATCCCGATCAGCATCAGGATGAAGAAAATCGGGATCATGGCCATCGCCATCTTCTGAACCAATTCGGGGTCAGGCTGATTTTGCAGCAGAAGCGCCACAGCATGCATATAGAAAACTCCTTGACGTGTGAATGGAGGCTCGCAGCAAAGGTAAAGCCAAACCATATAATCCGCAATGGAAAACTAGACGGAGTTTTCGCGGGAGCGATCAGCCCCAAGGGCGGGTTACGGTCTGCAGCTTTCTGATCCCTGATCCCTGTTCCCTCAAAACTGAGAACTGAGAACTGACAACTGTTTTTACGTAATGTCCTCAGTGTCGTAAACCGGGTCCACGACGCGCTTCTTTGGCACACCGTGGACTGAGCTCAAGAGATCTTCGACCACGTCTTCAAGCTGTCGCTGGCTCTCGATGACGGCGCTCATGCTCTTCAGGTCGTCCTCGTCCAGAGAGCGCTCCACCAGCGCCACGGCATGGCACTGGGCCACGTGATCCAGATTCAGGCCTTCCGGGGTTTTGGCCTTGATGCTCACCTGGTCCAGGTCGACGCCCAGCAGGTCGGCGACACGCGAGCGCATCTCCCCAGCGATGGGGCCGATCTTGGGCGCCGCCAAAATCAGCGTTGTATCCACATTCACGATCTGGTAACCGGCATTTGCCAGCTCTTCCATGGCCAGCTTCAAAAAAATGCTGGAATCGGCATTCTTCCAGCGCGGATCGCCCGGAGGAAAGAAGCTGCCGATATCGCCGGCGGCCACTGCTCCCAGCAGCGCGTCGGTAATGGCGTGCAGCAGCACGTCGCCATCGGAGTGGCCGGCCAGCCCCTCGGGGTGGTCCAGCGTCATGCCGCCAATGCGCAGCCGTACACCCGCCTTGAATACGTGTGAGTCGTAGCCAAATCCGATCCGTGTGTCCATATAAGTGCGGGGGTCTCCGTATTAAGTGCGAGGGGCTCCGTGCCTGTCCCTTTGAATGGCCCGTTGGTCAGTCCGAAGACTGAAAAAAGCGACCGCAGGTCCTTCGACTTCGCTGCGCTCAGGAGGACAGCATTTGTTGCGACGCAACCTTCCCGGTCCCGATCTGCGGCCGGACTCAGCGGTTGCGCTGGCGCAGGTAAAACTCAGCCAGCTCCAGGTCGCCCGGCTGGGTAATCTTCAGATTAACCTGAGACCCGGGCACCACGGCTACGGGAAATCCGGCGCGTTCCACCAGCGATGCTTCATCGGTGCCGATAAAGCCGTCCGCGGTGGCCTCCGCAAAGGCGCTCTGCAGCACTCCGTAGCGGAACCCCTGCGGCGTCTGCGCCAACACCACGAACTCGCGCGGAATGGTCGAAGTAATCAGCGCGCCATGGGCGGTCCGCTCCACCTGCTTGATGGTATCCACGGCCGGCATTCCCACAATCGCCGCGCCATGTTCAATCACCGCGTCAATGGTGCGGTCGATGGTTGCGGGGTCAATCAACGGGCGCACCGCGTCATGCACCAGCACAACGTCGTCCGGGCCCGCGGCAATGGCAGCCAAAGCGTGCGCCACTGACTCCTGCCGGTTGTCGCCGCCCTGCACCACCTGCACCCGGCCGCTGAAGCCATACTCGGCCACCTGGGCCTGCACCCGCTCCATTTCGGTCTTGCGCACGGCCACCACGATCGCCGTCACCCGCGCCACCGCGGCAAACGCGCGCAGCGAGTGAACCAGGATGGGGATGCCATCGAGCGATAGAAACTGTTTTGGCTGCGGCCCGGCCATCCTTGTGCCCAGTCCCGCTGCGGGCAATATCGCGAATACTTGCATAACTGGTTGAGTATACGACGGAGACGCCTTCGGAAGTCGTACTCCTCCCGACAAAGCGGGTGCCCACAAACCCAATGAAGCGATCCGGGCTTCACCAGACCCTCCCGTGCCCCATCCTTTCGCCGGCTTCAAGGCGAAAGGGTGGGAGACCACGAACCCAACCGGAGCCACGCCGCACGCCCCAGGGGCGCTATCATCCTTTGGTGCGCGGTCCCGCCCCAACTCTATCGCTCGACACCGCCCTGCTCAAACCTGGGCTGCGCCTGGCCGTGGGCCTCTCCGGCGGCGCCGACTCGGTGGCGCTGTTGTGCGCTTTGGCCGAGCAGATCAGGGAACTGGGCCTTGTCCTCCATGCGGCCCATCTCCACCACGGCCTGCGCGGAGCCGAAGCCGACGCCGACCTGGACTTCGCCCGTGCGCTGGCGGAAAAACTCGGCCTGCCCTTCCACGAAACGCACGTCGACACCACTGCGGAAGCCGCCCCCCATCCAGCCTCGGGAAAACCCGCCGAGACCATTGAAGAAGCGGCTCGCCGCCTGCGCTATGCCTGGTTCCGTCAACTCATGGCCTCCGGCGCGGTCGATGCCGTAGCCACTGCCCACACCCGCGACGACCAGGCCGAAACCGTCCTCGCCAAGTTCCTCCGCGGAGCGTGGACCGAGGGCATCTCAGGCATTCATCCCACCGTGCAATTCACAGAAGGCCGCATTCTTCGTCCCTTGCTTGCAACCGGCCGCATTGAGATCGAGGCTTATCTGCACGCTCTCGGCCAGGAATGGCGCGAAGACTCCTCCAACCGCCACCTCACCTTCACCCGCAACCGCATTCGCCACGAGCTTCTGCCCCTGCTCGAAACCTGGAACCCCCGTCTTCGCGAGCACCTGACCCAGATGGCCGACCTGGCCCGCGACGAGGAAGCCTGGTGGCAGGCCGAACTGTTGCGCGCGGCACCAAAAGTGATCCTGCCCGGCCGCCCGGTCCGCGGCGGCGGGCGCGCAGCCAGCGACGGGCTGGCCCTCGAAGTCGCCCGTCTGGCCGAAATTCCCGTTGCACTGCAGCGAAGGCTCCTCCGCTACGCCGCGCAACAGCTGGGCGCTGCCCCTGATTTCGCCGCAACGGAGGCGCTGCGCTTCCTGGCCCTCAGCGGCCGGGCCGGTCAGAAATGCGAACTGGCCCAGGGCCTCCGCGCCGAGCGCACCCACCGCGAACTCCGCCTCTCCATCCAGGCCGCCGCGCCTTCTGCCCCGCAGGGAGACGAAGCCCCAACGCACTTCGCCGTCCCCGTTCCTGGCGAAGTGCTGGCCCCGGCGTTCGGCATCAGACTCTGCATCCGCCAAGCGCCCGCTCCCATTTCGCCCCCAGCGGTCCCCTCCGCCACCCTGCGCAACTGGAAGCCCGGAGACCGCGTCCGCCTGCGCCACTCCAGCGGCCCGCGCAAGGTCAAGGAAGTCCTGGAGCGGCTGCATGTCTCCGGCGCCGCCCGCGCCCTTTGGCCAGTGCTCGAACTGGACGGCCGCATTGTCTGGATGCAGGGCGTGGAATTGGAACCCGAGCCGGGAATCGAGTTCCAGGCCACCCCCCTGGGCGAGATCGCGGACGAGGCCCTGGATCAAGTCGCGGACGACACAATCCCCGGTCCTATCGCGGGGCCGGATCGCACCCGCCGCTGACCCCGCCTGTTCCACACAGGATCCCCCCTCCGGCCGGTACAAGTTTTCGGGGCTTCGGAGTACAATCGAAGCTACTGCTCATCCGGGCGGATAGCTAGTTTTGTCTTCCATCAACGACGCACACAATTCTGTGACCTTAAGCTGGGTACAGGCGTCTTAGTAAGGATGAAGTAGGCGGCTCGAGTCCTTTCAGCGGATTCTCCCCCGCCGGGAAAGAGGAGTCCTGGTGAATTCAACCGTTAAAACGATCATGTTCTGGGTCTTTATCCTCATCTGCCTCCTCATGCTCTGGGGAGTCGTCTCCAAGAGCACGAGCATGGGGAAGGATACGGAGATTCCCTACTCCGATCTGTACGCCAAGGTGCAGCAGGGCCTGGTGCAGGACGCAGCCATCCAGGGTCCCGATCTCCACGGCCACCTGAAAGCTTCGCCCAAAGACCAGTTCCACACCACGGTCGGCGCCAATTACGAAGACCTGAAGAAGGCCATGCTGGCCGGCAATGTCAACTTCTCCATCAAGGAGCCGCAAAGCAATCTCCTCCTGCCGATCTTGTTCAATGTAGGTCCGTTTGTCCTGATCGGGGCGATCTGGTTCTTCATGCTGCGGCAAATGCAGTCCGGCGGCAACAAGGCGCTCTCGTTCGGCAAGAGCCGCGCGCGCCTGCTCTCCATGCAGCAGAAGAAGGTCACCTTCAAGGATGTGGCCGGCGTGGATGAGGCCAAGGAAGAGCTGAAGGAGATCATCGACTATCTGCGTGAGCCGCAGAAGTTCCAGAAGCTCGGCGGGCGCATTCCCAAGGGTGTGTTGCTGGTTGGACCTCCCGGAACCGGCAAGACCCTGCTGGCCCGTGCCGTAGCCGGCGAGGCCAACGTGCCATTCTTCTCTATCTCCGGTTCTGACTTCGTTGAAATGTTCGTCGGCGTCGGTGCAAGCCGCGTTCGCGACCTGTTCGAGCAGGGCAAGAAGAACGCCCCCTGCATCATCTTCATCGACGAAATCGATGCCGTGGGCCGCCATCGCGGCGCCGGCCTCGGCGGCGGTCACGATGAGCGCGAACAGACCCTCAATCAGCTCCTCGTCGAGATGGACGGCTTTGAATCCAACGACGGCGTGATTCTGGTGGCGGCTACCAACCGTCCCGACGTGCTTGACCCCGCCCTGCTGCGCCCCGGCCGCTTCGACCGCCGCGTAGTGGTGGGCCTGCCCGACATGCGCGGCCGTGAAGAAGTCCTTCGCGTCCACATCAAGAAGGTTCCGGTCTCAGACGACGTCAACCTGAACGTACTTGCCCGCGGAACCCCGGGCTTCAGCGGTGCCGACCTGGCCAACATGGTGAATGAGGCCGCGCTCAACGGCGCCCGCCTCAACCGCAAGCAGGTCACCATGTACGACTTCGAGCTGGCCAAGGACAAGGTGCTGATGGGCGCCGAGCGCAAGTCCATGCTGCTGACCGACGAAGAGAAGCGGGTCACCGCCTATCACGAAGGCGGCCACGCGCTCGTATCGTACCTCCGCGACCACTCAGACCCCATCCACAAGGTCACCATCATTCCTCGCGGAATGGCTCTCGGCGTAACAATCTTCCTTCCTGACGATCGTCACAACTACACCCGCGAGTACCTTGAAACGCGATTGGCCATAGCCTACGGCGGACGCGTGTCTGAGGAAGTCTTCCTCAACCAGATGTCTACCGGCGCCGGCAGCGACATTGAGACAGCCACCGACCTCGCACGCCGCATGGTCTGCGAGTACGGCATGAGCCGCCTCGGTCCGCTCACCTTCGGCAAAAAGGAAGAACAGATCTTCCTGGGCCGCGAAATCGCGCAGCATCGCGACTTCAGCGAAGAGACAGCGCGCCAGATCGACCTTGAAGTGCGCCGCCTCATCGACGAAGCCTACCAATCGGCACACACCATCATCGAGGCCAATCAGGACCCGATGCACCGCATCGCCGCGGCTCTGCTGGAACGCGAAACCATCGACGCCGAAGAGGTGAAGATGCTGATCGAAGGCAGGGAACTGCCTCCCATCCGCTCCATCCTGGCCTCGCCCAGCGACGGCAGTGGCGGGGTGCAGCAGGTGCTCAAGCCCGAATCCCGCGGCGGCCCCAACTACCCCGAGGGCTCGCCTTCACCGGCATAACTCACAGCCAAAGCGCAACACAAAGGGCCACTCTTTTCGGAGTGGCCCTTTTGATTTGGCGAGAATTCACGCGCGCGGAAATGCGGGTTGATTGTGAAAGGACGCGGCTTCAGCCGCAACACCCCATCTCGCTGCGGTTTCTGATTTGAAAGGGCGCGGCTTTCCAGCTCATTCCTCGCGCAGCAGCACCATAGGATCCACTGACAGCGCGCGTTGTGCTGGAATCCACGTGGCCACCAGGCCCAGAATCGCCATCGCCACCACAACCCCCGCCAACACCAGCGGGTCGCGCGGTGTCGCCTGGTACACAATGAAAGCCAGCACCCTGCTCGCCAGAATCCCCAGCAGCAATCCCGCTGCCGAGCCGTAGGCAAGCAGTCTTAACGCGCGCCCCAACGCCGCCTGCAGCACTTCTTTGCGCTGCGCACCGAGGGCCATGCGAATTCCCAACTCCCGCATCCGTTTGCTCACCGAGTAGGCCGCCATTCCAAAGATGCCGGTGATCGACAGTATTGCGCCCATCAAGCCCAGTACGCCCAGCGCGATCGTCGCAATGCGCGAAGGAAACAGAACGACCTCGAGAAAACTCTCCCACGTTCCGGTTTGGACGGGCAACGACTCATCCAACTCGCGCACTTTATTCCTGACGGCCGTCGCAAGTTCCTGCGCATCGCGATGCGAGCGCATCACCAGGTACGCCTGGCTCACGGGCGATTGCTGCGCCGAAAGAAACATCGCCGGCTGTTGATCTTCACTGAGGCTTAAGTATTTTCCGTCTTCAACAACGCCCACGACCTGTACGTGCGTTCCATCATGCAGCTTGTAATATCTGCCCACTGCGTTGGTCACGGAGCCAAACATTTTGCGGGCGAACTCCCTGTTCACGACGGCAACGCGAGGTGCGTTCTTGTCGTCATCCCAGTTGAATGCCCTGCCCGCCAGCAAGCTTGTACCGGCCGCCTCGAAGTATCCGGGAGATACCTCGTACCGGAATGGCATGGCAGCGACATTCGATAGCCGCAGATCAGTGGTTTCATCCTTGAAGACATTGGCCCTGCTGCCTGCGCCATAGACCAAAGGGGGGTAGCTATTCACCAGTCCCGCCCGTTCGACGCCGGGAATCGTCTCCATCGCATCGATCATGCGCCTTTGCATGGCGGGGACTTTGTCGACGGGGTAGCCGGCCATCGCCAGATTGGTACTGGCAAGCATCGCGGTCCGCGGCTCGAAACCAAAGTTGCCGTGCAGCGAGCGCATCAGGCCACGTGCGGCAACCATCGAAGAAGTGACCAGCACGGCGCAGATCGCAATCTGGATGAGGAGCAGCACGTCGCGCACAGTCATCCGCCGCCCAGTCATGCCGACCGATCCAGCTTTCACAATCTCATACGGATTGGCGCGAAGCACCTGGCGCACCGGAACAATCCCAAACAAGAATCCGCTCACCAGCGCTAAAGCCAGGGCGACCACGTAGACTCGCGCATCGGGCGTTACCGGCACATGGACAGGAGCGCCGGTAAAGGGCTGCCACGTACTTAGCTTGCGCAGCAAGACGATGCTGGCGGCGAGTCCCGCCGCACCCCCAACGAGCGCAAGCAGCACGGCCTCGGTCATGAGCTGCCGCAGGATGCGTCTGCGGCTGGAACCGAGCGCCAGCCGAAGTGCAACTTCGCGGGAGCGGTCAGCGGAGTGGGCCGCAAACAGGCTGCCCAGGTTGGCGCATGCGGCCAGCAGGATCAAGCCCGCAAGCAGCATCAGGCCCGCAACGAATGCCCGCACCGGTCCGCCAAAAGAAGTCAACCCCTGACGCGAAAGCGTAGCCGTCTTGTGAGCAAACTCCTTCGGATAGGTCTTTTGCAGATACGCCCCTACGGCGTTCACATCGGCGGTCGCCTGGGCGGGAGTCACTCCCGGCTTCAGGTGTCCCATGACCTCAAAGATTCCATGGTCGTTCCCGCGTTCATTCAGGTCAAAACCTGCGTATGCCTGGGCCTGGTTGACGATCGGCATAAAGAAGTCGGGCGAGACAAACAACAAGCTCCCCTGGAACCCCGGCGGCGCGACACCAAGGATGGTGAACGGATGCTGATTGAGCCGAATGACGCGGCCCACTACTCCCCGATCATCTTGGAAACGGCTGTGCCAGTACGCGTATGTCAGCACAATATAGGGGGCGCTGCCGGGGCCGCGCTCATCCTGGGCGTGGAAGAAGCGTCCCAGGTAGGGTTGAACCCGCAGCACGTCGAAGTAGTTCCCACTGGTTGCAAAGCCGGTTGCGGCGGCGGGGTCCTTGCCCGTATCCAGCCCCACAAACACAAAATTGAAAGCCGCCAGGCCATCGAAGCTGTGATTGCGATCGCGAAGATCGACATAATTGGGATATGCTTGCCAACCCGAATCCTGCCCGTACTCGGTTCCGTACAGGTTCTGGGCCTGGGGCAAATTCAGCGGGCGCAGGATCAGCCCATTCATCACGCCAAAAACCACCGCGTTCGCGCCGATGGCCAGCGCGAGCGTGGCAATGGCGGCGATGGTAAACGCGGGAGATTTGCGCAGAACGCGCAGAGCAAACCGCACATCCTGCACGAGAGTTTCAAAGAAGATACCGCCCATGGCTTCGTGGCTCTCCTCGCGGTATCGCTGGTAGCCGCCGAATTCAATGCGGGCGCGGCGTTCGGCCTCGGGACGGCTCAGCCCGAAGCGTTCCAGATCGTCGGCGCGATGCTCGATATGCGAGCGAAGTTCCTCATTGAGATCATCGGCAGCTTCAGAGCCATGAAACAACCGGGCGGCAAGGGAACGAAGGTAGGCAGGCAGATTCATACTTCCTCCGATCGGGCGGCAAGGGCAGCGGACATGGCAGTGGCCAGGCGATTCCAGCCTTCAGTCTCCTCTCGAAATCGCTTGCGCCCCGTGGTGGTGAGCTCGTAAAACTTGGCGCGGCGATTGTTGTCCGAGACTCCCCAGGTCGCCTTCAGCAGTCCCTGGCGGACGAGGCGAAACAACGCCGGATAAAGGGCTCCCTGTTCAATGAGCAACGCACTGTCGGTGATTTGGCCGATGCGCAACAGTACGCCATAGCCATGAAGGGGTCCTAGAGAAACCGCCTTCAGAATCAGCAGGTCGAGAGTTCCTGGTAGAAGTTGGGCTTGTTCCGCCACATGCCCTCCTAAGTTGATAAGGAGAGTAGCGCCATTCTCCTAAGCTGTCAAGGAGAAAGAAAAGAGCGCCCGCCGTTACCCGGAATTCACCAGCGGCGGGCGTTGCCAGGCAACGCCGCGGCTGGCGCCCAGGCCAGGGTTAAGATGGTTAGCATGACGGCTCGTCGCCGCGGTACTTTATCAGCGGTGTTTCTCTTCGCAGCTCTAAGCGTCGCAAACGCAGCCGCGCGTGGCGCGACATCCGCAACGAGCAATGACCGCGCAGGGGAGCGCGCAGAGCCGGCCCACGGTTGGGCAATCGCAATCCACGGAGGAGCAGGGGAGAGCGAATGGGAGCACATGGATGCGGCAACCGCGGCCGCATACCATGAGTCCCTTGCGAAGGTGCTCTCCGCCGGATCGGCGGTGCTCAAGCGCCATGGCAAGGCACTGGATGCGGTCGAGGCCGCTGTGAAAGTGCTCGAAGACGATCCTCTGTTTAACGCCGGACGCGGCTCGGCCTTTGCCGCCGACGGAACCAACGAGATGGATGCGGCGCTCATGGATGGCGCGACACTGGCTGCAGGCTCGGTTGCTGCCGTGCATTCCACACGTCACCCTGTCGCGCTGGCTCGTGCGGTCATGGAGC
>PLXP01000227.1 GCA_003151435.1 Acidobacteriaceae bacterium | reverse complement strand
ATCAGGTTGCCGAACACCTGGTTCAGGGCGTCCGGGTCGGCCATCACCACCGCGTCCGTCGCGCCGCTTGACTCCAGTTCTACACCCGAATCCATCAGCAATCCGCCCAGCGACTCAATCGCGTCCTGCACCAGAGCCGCGGCGCGCATGGGATGACGCGACAATCTGTAGTCGGGGCTTTCCACGCTGGCCAGCGCCAGCAGGTCCTCCGTCAGCCGGTTCATGCGCCGGGCATTTTTCTGGATCACCGCCAGAAACTCGCGCGTCGTCTCAGCATCGGCGTCGGTGTCCTCCACCAGCGTCTCTACGTACCCCTGAATCGAAGTGAGTGGTGTGCGCAACTCGTGGCTCACGTTGGCAATAAAGTCGCGGCGCGACCGCTCGGCGGCTTCAATGCGCGTTACATCGTGCAGCACCGCCAGCGCTCCGCCTGAAGGCAACGGCGCGGCATTCACCTCGAACACCCGTCCCGGAGCCAGCGAACTTGCGCGTCCTGACTGCACCGCGCCCTTCTCCAGGGCGCCGCGCACACATGCCAGCAGGTCAGGATCGCGCACCGAGTGCGCCAGCGGCCGCCCGACACGAATCTGTGTCCCCGCCATCCGCTGCATCACGGCATTCGACCAGCGCACCTGTCCGTCGTGCGTCACGGCCACCACCGCCTCCTGCATGGAGTCCAGCATGGCCGCCAGTTCCTGCCGCCGGCTTTCAATCTCAGCAAAGCCCTGGCCCAGCCGCTCCGCTGTCTGGTTCAGGGCCGTCTCCATCTCAGAGAGCTCATCGCCGCTCGACTGATCGAGCCGCGCGCTCAGGTCGCCCCCCGCCACCTTGCGCGCAAACGCCACCACCCGCTGCAACCGGCCCGTCACCCGCAGCGCCACCCACGCCGCCAAAGGCAGCGCCACCAGCAGCGCAATCACGCCGGACCACAGCGCCTCTCGGCCCAGACGAGGCAGTGTCTCTCCCGCCGTGTGCTCCATCAGGCGGCTAAAAACGATCTCCATCACCATGGTATGAAACACCAGCAGCAGGAAAAACAGCCCCAACAGCTTGGCAAATACTTTGCGGGTCAATCGGCTCCGCTCCCGTCTGGTCGAGGATTTCTTTGAAAGGGCGCGGCTTTAGCCGCGCCGCAAACGCAACAGAATTCGTGGGCTTTAGCCCCTGAGGGACTGCAAACCCACGATCAGGCTCATTCGCTCTTGGGCATCTCAAATCGATACCCCGCGCCCCGCACGGTCTTCAAATAACGCGGGTTCTCCGGGTCGACCTCGATCTTCTCACGAATGCGTCGCACATATACGTCCACCGAACGCGGCGTCACAAAGCGTGCATCGCCCCACACCGCATCCAGCAAATGGTCGCGACTGTAGACGCGCCCAGGGTGACGCGCCAGGTAGTCCAGCAGGCGAAACTCCGTTGCCGTGGTCGTGGTCAGCGCCCCGCGCACCATCAACTGCATGGCGTTGGCGTCGATCACCACCTCCTCAAACCGAATCACCGACGGGGAAGTGGGCCGCTCAAACCGCCGCAGCACCGCCTTCACACGCGCCACCAGCTCGCGGGTCGCAAAAGGCTTGGTAATGTAGTCGTCCGCGCCCAGTTCCAGCCCCAGCACGCGGTCGTTCTCTGCCGCGCGTGCCGTTAGAAAAATGATGGGAATCGTGGATAGCGTCTGGTTAGAACGCAGCCTGCGGCACACGTCCAGCCCATCTCCGCCCGGCACCATAATGTCCAGCAGAAAAAGGGCCGGCGGCTGCCGCTCGGCATCGGGAATCAGGTTGGTAGGGGTAAGAAACGGCCGTACGCTAAATCCCGCCGCTTCCAGGTGATGCTGCACCAGCCGAGAAATGTCGGCATCGTCTTCCAGCACAAATACGGATTGGCTCAACCGGTCTGCCCTCGCCCGGCGGCCGTTAAAATCCTGATGCGGAGGCCGCACGGAATCGTTATCAGAGTACTGCATTCAGGCAAAGGAATTGCAAACGTTTGATGAATTTGGCCCATTGCCTCTTGGATGCGGAGAGCGAAAATCCATCCAGAGCAGCGTGAGGGGCCTTATCTGCGGCGGAAAACTCGATGAAAAAATGAGCGCGGACACTTCAGTCGCTTGAAAGATATTCTCCGCAACCCCAAGCGCACGCTGCACTTGCAGACACGCTGTTTACTGCGAGTGTCACTCGCCGCAATTTGGTCTTCCATAAACCAGTCAGCCGCGGGGTATCATGCCTAGTAGAGCCAGATCCGCGTCGATCCTTTCAACGGCGACGCCGGGTTTGAATACAGTAGATCGCGCTCTCCTTCACCGGGAGGTCGGCATAATGCTATTTAGAGCGATTGGTGTCAGCGTGGGCGTTCTTGTCTGCGTCGGTTTGTATATCCTCAAGAATTCTCGATCCAGCCAGGTTCCATCCACCTCGGAATGGGTCCAACTGATGCGCGAAAACGATCTCAGGATCGCTGCCGCGAAAAAGCGGAATGCAATGAAGGACCATTCACCCGAAGCGCAAAGCTGATTGGGTCGGCGACCCCGGTTGTGCCTGCCCGTTCAGCGCGCCTGCTCAAAGCTCGCTCTTCGCCAACTCCGAAGTTGCCGGTCCACCACACCCTGCGTCTGTCGAGGACAGCTCCATGCGCGTACCCGGCATTCCATCCGTTGAACTGGTGCCGGCTGCCGGCGAGGCATTCATTCGCAGCTTCTGCTGAGCCGCGCGCTTCTTCCGCACTTCTTTCGTCGCGACAATAATCAGCGATCCGAACGTAATTGTTAGCAGCGCAATCGCCGGGATCCCGTGAAGTTGATCAAGGCCGTCCGCATTGAAGTCCCCATACAGCAGCGCCAGCCCCGCGAACACAAAAAAGAGGTGCGCGCAGAACACCTTCAATGAGGCCTTCCCAAGCGTCAGAAACGGTTCAATCGCCACCAGCGGTACCAGGTGTTTTCGCAGCCAGTACACTACGATGGTGAACGTCACCAGGTTGATTACGCGCAACGGCCCAATCTGCCATTTGTCCAGCTTCAGCCCCAGTGCCTGCTGTGTCAGGTGTGGGCCCAGCCATCCGAATCGAATCCCGATGAAAGCCAGGCACAACGCCGCCGAGGTTGCCGCCAACCATCCGGGAATCTTGCCGAACACGGCCTTTTCCGTGGCCGTTCTTGCCCCCAGCCACAGACCCACCGTCCACAGCGCCTGCCACGCAAACAGGTTGAACGCGCCCGTCTCCTGCAGCGGAATCGGAAGATGTGTGATGTGCACAATCCAGTTATGCACCACATCCCGCAGCCCAAACTGCGCCAGCAGCCACACCACGCCGCTGGCCGCCAAAATCCACCTCCACCCAAAGCGAACCGCCGCCGACAAAATTGCGGGCGTGAGGAAAAGAAAGGTGACGTACATGGGCAGAATGTCCAGCAGCGGCGGACAATACAGCAGCAGCAGCGACCCCACTATCGCCACCACCGGATGCGCCAGGTAAAACGTCAGCAGATTAGTCAGCGCCATCTTGTGCGTATGTACCGCGAAGCCCGCCACCACCGTGAAGACCAGGGCAAGCATCAGCAGGTGATACCCATAGATATTCAGCGAGCGCTTCCACAGCCGCGCGCGTACGTTGGCCGGGTTTTGCTTCAGTTCGCGGATGTAGAGCCGCCCCACCAGCAACGCCGAAATAAAGACAAATCCCTCCGCCGAAGACACAAAACCCAGCGGCTGGTTCACAAAGTCGCTGAAGCGCGTGGGAAGATGCGTCAGCGTCATCCAGACCAGGAAAAGCCCCCGAAGGGCGTCGAGTTCGGGTCGGCGCTCGAGTTTTGGCAGATGAATGTGAATGTGAGACAAGAGTCCGTGGCCTCCGTGCGGAAATCGTCCCACAGTTAGATGCGTTCGCGCTTTCCCCCGACTCAGCCCCCGAGGGAATGTCGGTAACGCGTGGAGTCCGTTTAGCCAATGAAATTGTGGATGATATTTCAGGCGGACACCACCAGTGTCCTGAGTCCGAAGCAGGTTCCAAAAACAGAGCTGTCACCCTGAGTGAGCGCAGCGAGGCGAAGGACCTGCGTTTCAATCCTTCGACTTTCTCGAAGAAGTTGTGAGACACCAACTAAATCGCCGCCGGCCAATTGGCCGGCGGCGATAGATTGCGAATGATCGATTGGTTTCAAACCTCGCCGATAAGTTCGAGCGAGCGTCTACTCATCTCACCAGCGATAGAGGGTCAGATTGTCCAGATATACAACGGAACCGCCGCTCGCACCAATTCCATCCACCTGGAAGTTGGTCAACAACACGGGAGCCCATCCCAGGGCATACGCCGACGGTACAGTGGCGTTGATGGACGATACCTTGCCGTCGAGAACCGCAGCCTTGTAAGTGACCAGGCCGGAGTCATTGCGCGCATAGCTGATTTGAACGTGATGCCATGCGTTAGTGCCCCAACTGCGCGGGTTGCAATAGGCGCCTGAGTGCGCCCATTGGACTGACGGGTTCGTCGGGCTTCCTTTATTGACGCTGAAGTCCCACGTGTTTGACCATCCATCGCATTGGACCCCAAAGATTACAGTTTGGTCGTTGGCCATCACCTGATTCAAATCCATCTCCAGGTTGATCACTGCGGAACCCGCGGCGATATAGACCCAGGCGTCATATACAAAGTTATGAGCGGATGCGTCGTCTCCGAACAGCAAGCTGAAGCGTTCGCCGCCGTTGTTGGTGAAGGTGGATGAAAACTTGCGCGTGTTCCCGCTGCGCGAGGGCGAGCCAACCATGATCGAGTTACCGCTCGAGGTCCCCGGGGTTCCCCCGTCATGGACTGCCTTCCAATTGCTCAAGGTCTGCATGTTGCTCACGCTCGTTGCGCCGGAGGCAACCATTGCGCTGCTGCCGGCTGTCACCGTGACGACGGCATCGGTAACACACACGGCGCCCTTGTTGCCCCATGCCTTCACGTGCACTGTGTGCCCGCCAGAACCGGCTGTCACTTGCCGCTGCACGACGGTGCCAGTCACAATCGCTATATCACCGCCGCTGTCCAGCGAATACGCCATCGTAACCACAGGCTGGGACGAGCACGTCGAGGCATCCGCACTGAGGGGGAAGGGTGAAGATACATCGGTGTTGTTACCCGGGCTGCTGACGGTTACGCCGGCCATTGCGGGAATCGTCATTGTTGCGAGCAGAGAGGAGATGAAAGAGAGCTTCGTGAATAAGTGCATTAAATAACCCCGTCCCCGTACGTAGAGTTGGCTCCATCATTTGCAGTTGGACAATTGTTGGTCTGCCGGAACGCTATAACTTACTGAACGTTCTTTGCTTTCATTGCGATGAACAAACATAATCCCCTGGGATCTTTGCAACTGTTTCCGAACACAACTTCAGCGATCGCGCAGCGGACCCGCCTTTGCCGTCCTTCCGGACTTCTGTTGAGGCTGAAGGGAAGGTGCTTGTATCTTTAATCCCGGCCGATTCATTCCTCGCGAACTATGTATAAGTTCGCGCAATGAGGCAACCAATTTAGAACTTTCTAGAGCCATACTTACACGATTTGACCGGGCCCGACAACCGATTTCGCAATAAAAATGAAAATATAATTGAAAGTCAGGCAACCCTGAAATTATTACCTGCATCCGGTAAAACTTACATCGCAAATAAGGTAAGAGTTACCTATGTTGCCAACGACTTAGAAGCTTCTCATTGTCCGGATGTACGTAATCTCCCAGAGCTTCACGAGCTATTGAAAGCGCACGGCTTTACAGGCTGCGGAAAACCAAATCCGGAGGGAGGCGGGGGTTTCAACGCCCGCATAAAGCCAAAGAATCAATGCGGGCTTTAGCCCCGGAGGAATGCTCTTCGCCGATTGAACACGAAAGCAGGCTTTTTCCCGGAGCCTGCTTAGCCCTGCCGTAAATCTCTCGAGAAACCTCGGCCAGTCGAGTCCCGTCTCCGCCGCCTGAAAGCCCCCAACCGCCCCCGCCTTCCCCCTCCCCGACTCCACCGCCTACAATGGACCGAGACATTAATTCCCGAAGGGATCCTGCCATGCCGCTTTCTGGAGAAGCCATCCGCCTGATGAATTACATTGACGACGTTTCCGTAACCCTGCGCCGCGTGCTGGCCTTCATCCCCTCGCTTTCGCCGGAGGAGCGCGCCCGTGTCGCCGAACACCTGCGCCACTCCAAGCCCAACGCGGAGGACGTGGCCAACGCCTTGGCCGCCGAGTAAGCGCCGCTTGCAATCCATCGGTTCTCCAACAGGAACCACTTCCGCTGAGGCGTCTTTTTCATCCGGAACAGGACTCCAACGCAAGGGAGACAGATGCCGCCAGAGCTGGAGAACCGCCAGACCATCGCCATCATCGGAGCCGGCCCGCTGGGCCGCTGGCTCGCGCTGGCAGCCGCCCGCGCCGGCTACCGCGTCCTGCTTGAAGACGTGATGCCCACCAACCTGCATCACGCGCAGGAGTACATTCGCAGGCAACTCGGCCCCCGGTACTTCGCAGATCGATCGTTGGCGGCCAGCGGCGCCTCTCTCAAAGGCGCCTTTCATGGCGAGGTCACGGCCCTCACCGATGAGATGGACCTCAAGGACACTCCGGCTTTCATTGAGGACACAGGCTTCCTGGAGGGTGCCAACTCCAGTCCCGCCATGCCGTCTGCCAACGCAACCGGGGATTTGCCGGTTGCGGAGAACAGTCTACGAACGGTCACCTTCTGCTCCACCATCGAAGACGCTGTGCGCCAAGCCGACCTGGTGATCGACTGCGTGCCCGACGAACTCGAGTCGAAGCTTGAAATCCTGTGGCTGCTCGATCGAATGGCCCCGCCACGCACCGTGCTGGCCACGCCCACCACTCGGCTCTCCATCGGAGATCTGGCCGCCTGCACCTACCGCGCCGACAAATGCGTTGCCATCGTAGCTGAAGCCCGCGGCCTGGCCGAAAGCCCTGCCTCGGCGATCCTGCTTCGCACCACCCCGCGGACCACTCCCGAAACCGTGGCACTGGTCGAGAGTTTTTGGAGGCGGCTGGGCTTTACTCCAACCTTCGAGTTGGAGCCCACAGCCGTTCAATGATCGCCAGCAGTCGAATCTGGGCTAATTTAGGGATATCCGAACAAGTCCCGAGATGTGCCTGTTTTGGAAGGGCGTGGCTTTGCAGGCTCCGGAAAAGCCCTTTGGTTTTGAAAGGGAACGGCATTAGCGCTTGCGGAAAATTCCTCGAACGCGCCACAACTTCCAACAGCCAGCTTGATGACAAAGTCGCTGTTTTGAAAGGGCGCTGCTTCAGCCGCCGAGGGAATGCCGGGTGCCCCACCCTTGGATTTTCAAGGGTGGGAGACCACAAACCTGTCTCGTCCACGTTTTGAAAGGGCGCGGCTTCAGCCGCACCGCCAGTTCTGCCATTCCACGCCGGGTTCCTCCCACGCTTCAACCCTGCCATGACAGCCGGGTGCCCCATCCTTGCCATGTTTTTGTCTTTATGGCAAGGGTGGGATGGCCACGAAATCACGCGGTCGGAGACCTAGGCCTTGCGCATCGCCTTATGCATGGGGACCACCTGCACCGTCACGTCGCGCACCTCTGAAAGGAACCGGTTCAGCACCGAGCCGCGCACCAGGATGTCCCACCGCGATCGCGCCGATTGGCCGAAGACCACGTGGGAGATGCTCTCTTGCTGGGCAAAACGGATGAGGGCGTCGGAAACATTCTTGTCTGTCAGATTGACGACCTGCGCGCCCAGGTCCCTGGCCATGCGTTGATATTCCTCCACCCGATGATGGGCTTCGGGGTCGCCATGTCCGTCCTCTTCGCCAGGCCGGGTCACGTAGACCGAGTACCAGTTGGTCGCCAGGCGACCCGCCACCCGGGCGCCTACCCTCAGCAGCCGCTCTGTTCCAGGCCGGGTGCTGAGGCAGACCATCACCTTCTCGGGAATCGTGGCCTGCTCCAGTCCCTGGTTGCGGCGGTATTCAGATTCGCGGTTGCTCACCTGTTCGGCTGTGGTGCGCAGGGAGAGTTCGCGCAGCAGGTTTAGATTGCCCTTGCGGAAGAAGTTGGCCAGCGACTGCTCCACCTTTTCCGCGGCGTAGATCTTGCCCTGGCGAAGGCGGTTGCGCAGCTCATCCACCGTCACATCGACGTTGACAACCTCGTCGGCACGCTTGAAAAAGTTGTCGGGGACGGTCTCGCGGATGACGGTGTTGGCCGAGCGATTGACCGCGTCGTTCAGCGTTTCAAGGTGCTGGATGTTCACCGCGGTCATCACATTGACGCCCGCATCCAGCAAATCCAGCACGTCTTCGTACCGCTTGCGGTTCTTTGACCCGGGAACATTTGTATGCGCTAATTCATCCACCACGACGGTGTGTGGGTGACGCGCCAGGATGGCGTCCACATCCATCTCTTTCAGTTCGACGCCGCGATAGGGAATCACGCGCTGAGGCACAATCTCCAAATCGCGAATGCGAGCCTCGGTGTCCTTACGTCCATGGGGCTCCACCAGGCCGATCACGACGTCTATGCCCTGCTGGTGCAGCATCAGGTGCGCGTCGTTGAGCATGTGGTAGGTCTTTCCCACCCCAGGGGCAGCGCCGATATAAATGCGCAGCTTGCCTGGTTGCTTCGGTTGCTCGAGATTGATTTCCGCCATCGCTCAGCCCACCTCTACGGGGTGACGGACTGCTTCCACCGCAGCCACGGGAAGGGTGAACCGGAAGGTGGTGCCGTTACCCAGACGGCTTTCCACGGCAATCTGTCCCCCGAGCGACTCGACCAGACGGCGCACCAGCGCAAGACCCATGCCCGTTCCTTTGTCTGAGAAGGCGTTGAAGCGGTCGAAGATGGTGCTCAGCCGCTCGGCCTCAATGCCTCGGCCGCTNNAACGACAGGTCGGCGTGGGCCTTGATCTCGACGCGAATCCGCTTTTCGCTGGCAGGGTCGGCATAGCGGTCCTCGGCCTCGCGCAGCAGGGCGAGCGGACGCAGTTTTTCGAGATTCATTTCACGTTTGCCGGTGTCGATTTCGGCAACTTCGATCAGGTCGCCCATCAGGTCGTCCAGCTTCTGCGATTCCTGAACAGCGGCGGAAACCAACTCAGTTTGCAGCGGCAGCAACTCCCCGCCGAACCCCTGGCTCAACGCGTAGAGACCGCGGCGCAACTGCAGCAGCGGGTCGCGAAGCTTGCGGCTGGCCACGGCGATGAACTGGGTCTTGAAGCGGTCTGTGTCCTGCAGACTGGTGACATCTTCCAGCGTGGTCACGGTGCCCAGCAGCCGCCCCTCGGAGTCGCGCATGGGCGTGGTGCGCAGCCTGAAGCTGCGGGCGTGCTTGCCGATGCGCATGGGCAGCATGGAAGCCTCGCCCTCGGCCGCCACCGCCTTCTGCATGGCTACCGCGTCACGAATGGCGCTCAGAATCTTGTCGCCGCCGGGTGTATTGGTGAGCGCCATGCGGTCGGTGGAGGCTTCGCCCAGCAGTTCGGCCGCGGCCGGGTTCACTTTGAGCAGATGGCCTTTGCCATCGGTCACGATGATGGGTTCAAAGATAGACTGCAGCACGGCGTCAGAGAGCTGAAACTCCATCTGGCGGCGTCCGGCATCGGAGTCGCGCAAGTCGCGCAGACGCACCGCCAGCCGGTTCAACTCCACGGCGATCGCGCCGAAGCTGTCGTGCCCACTCCACTCCGTCCGATGCTCCAGATTTCCCTGGGCGATTTTGCGGGCGTCGCGTGCCACCATGCGAATGGGCGACAGAACCAGCAGGATAGTAGCGATGGCCACCAGCACCGCGGCAATCGGCAGCGCATAGGGCAGCACCGCGTGCCCTGAGGCTGCAAGCGCATGATGAGCTTCGGCTCCCAGCCACACTGTCAGGCCGGCAAGCAACGCGCAACCGAGAATCAAACGCTGGGAAAAGTTCAGCATGGTCCGGTCTCCGTGCCGGCAAAGCGCAACGCTTTCATTGTCATTGTGGCTGAAACTGCGAGCGCGCGCAAAGCGGACAGCAGCGGCGTGCAAGGCGCGTAACCATCAGGGGATTTCGCAGACGGAATATCCATGGTTCTGGTAAGGGCATGTCATCCCGCGCGGGGCTGGTCCGTGCACAACGGTCCACGAGACGGCGGGATACTCCGATCGAAGCCTGCGAAAATCCTGTTCCTGAAAGTGATTGAGCCCGTACGTCGCATTGCTCATCTCCTTCCACTCCTCGGCAAGATCGGGGAAGAGCGAAACCACTCCGCTGTCTTTATAGTAGTCTGCCAGCGAGGATCGCTCGGACGTTGCGCGGAAGCCGTGAACGTCGGCGCCTGGATCCATGAAGTAGCGCGAATCCACGGCAAAGACCGCCTCTTGCGGCGTATTGCGCCGCACCCATAGGAGCGTGTTCACCCAGGGATTGGAACTGGTGGCGGACGGCACCTCAATCAGTGGGCTGTTGGGATACGTGGCGCGGGCCACAACGAACATTCCAACCGCGAGCGGGATGGAGATGGCCGCTACGACCCAGGGGCGGCCTTTGGCCAGGTACTCTCCAGCGATGCCGCTCAGCAGAAGGATCAGAACGATAGTGATGAGATGGAAGGTGCGAAGGGGCTGGAGGCGCGCGAACATGTCCAGGGAGGGAGAGCTGCAGAGAAGAATTCCGGCCGCAATGGAGAGCACGCCGAACGGAAGCATGGCAAAACTCAACTGCGCAAACCCTGGCCGGGTTCCACGGAATTTGCCTTTCCAGAACCAGGCAAGGATGGCGAGAGGAGCCAGCATGCCGACCCAGTGATACCAGGTCCAGTTATAGAGGAAGAAGTAATCGCGTGAGTAGAGAGCCTCGCGGTAGGGACCGGTGGCTGGGGTCAGGTGGAAACCGGTGGGGAGGAGACCTATGAAGGACGCCATCACAGGCACCGGTTCCCGCACTCCGCGCTTGTTGCGCTCCACCGCCCACATCAGGAGAGCCAGAAAGATGAGGTACGCCACCATCTGCGGGTGGAAGGCGCCGGTTATCAGCATGGCCACGCCGGCGCGCATATAGCGTTGCTCAAGAAGGCCGGCCAGGACAAACAGAGTGAGAGGGGTGGAAAACGAGCGCGCGGTCAGGTAGGGATCCATGAGCAGCAGGCCGGTGTTGGTAGCCGGCATGGCCAGAACCGCCGTGAGCACCAGCATCGCAGTCCACTGCGCCCGGGGAGAGGAGAAGCATGCCTTGAGGACAAGCCAGCTTGAGGCCAGCATCGCGAACAAGGTAGCGATGTACCAGAGGAAGATCGTCCAGTCTATGGGCAGGTGGGTCAGCTTCGCCGTCCAGGCGAGAACCGGTCCAAACATCGACATGTGACCGTGCGAGAGGAAGAATTCCGACGCATAGGGATAAAGCGTGGGATGGAGGAGCCTCTTTGCGGCCGGCACGTAAATTTCGCCATCTTCTACGCCCAGGTGATAACCATGGATCACCAGTGCCGCCGCCGTGAGACCTCCCAAACGCAGGATGGGCAACCTTCCACCCTGGGGAGGCTTCATTGAACCTCCTTCAGAGGCTCTGAGACGGTCATGCTGCCGGGCTTCAACTGCAAGGGGGGGAAGTCAAAGATGGGCTTGCGGTAAAGTCCGAGGCGGGCGGCCACGCAATCGGCGGTCGTTTGCAGTACACCTAACCCATAGATCGTGCTGCGTCGCAGATTGATCGAAGATGCTTCGGGAAAGTACCGGGTCGGGCAGGACACCTCGCCGATTCGAGCGCCAAGGTAGATGCACTGCGCCAGGACCTGATTATCGAAGACGAAATCGTCTGAGTTGGCGTTGAGAGGCAGGGACAGCAGCATCTCCCGGCTGTATGCGCGAAAGCCGGTGTGGTATTCCGACAGCTTGGAGCCGAGGGCAAGATTCTGGATCAGGGTGAGAACCCTGTTGGCGATGTATTTGTGACGGGGCATTCCGCCGGCGAGGGCGCCGCCGCCCAGGATCCGCGAACCCAGCACGATGTCATATACGCCAAAGGCGATCATGCTGGCCATAGGCTCGACCAGCAGGGGGGAGTACTGGTAGTCCGGATGCAACATGACGACGATATCCGCGCCGGCGTCGAGCGCAGCCGCGTAGCATGTCTTCTGGTTACCCCCGTACCCGCGATTTCGATCGTGGACGTGGACCTGCAACCCTAGTTCGTGGGCCAGCTCCGCTGTCGAGTCGGTGCTGTGGTCGTCCACCAGAATGCAGGCGTCGACGGTGCTGGGGATTTCCTGAACCGTTCGTTGCAGCGTTTTTTCCGCGTTGTACGCGGGAAGGACCGCTACAACCCTTTTGTCATTGATCATCTATTCACTCAACATTAGTGTTGGTACCTAAGTCATCATACGACGGACGCGGGGCCGGCATGTGAGCAAAATGAGAAGTATGCACTGCTTGCTATAAGGATTTTCAGCGCCCCGGACCGGGAATGGCGCAGACGGAAAGCAAGTTATTATGCCATTGGCATTTAAGTCCCGCCGGTTGCGGATACGACACCAGAACCCAGTCAATGCCAAACTCCGCTTTTAACCTTTCAAAATCAGCGAGCTGGAACCCCTTCCACCCAGCCTGTGCATCCACCTGCTTCGCCCATCTGGGGCCAAGCTCGGGAACCTGCGTTACCACAGCCGTGTCCTTGATTGCGTCGGCCAGTTGGCTGCGTTCGGCCAGCGCACGAAAGCTGTGATAGTCCTCGCCAGGAGCTGCCAGGTAGTTGGGGTCCACGGCAAAATACGCGTCTACCGGGGTGTTGCTATGAATCCACTCGAACGCCTGAAGCCACGGGTTGGCCGATGTGCGCCATGGCAGTTCCAGGTGCTGGCTGCCGCCGAACAGAATCTGCTGCGATGCGAACATTGGGCCGTTCACCACCAGGAGGAACACAGACCAGCGACCAATGCTGGCTTTCAGCACGTATCTGCCCAGGAGGCAGCCGGCCATAAGCACCATGAACAGGTAAATCAGGTGAAGAAAGCGCATGGGCTGCAAGGGCGTTAACCGCACCAGGGCGGATGGGGTGAGCATGATCATGGCGACGGCTTGTTGGAAAACCCCATAGAACACGACGCCCAGCGCGAACCGGGCCAGAAGCGTTTCGCCGCGTTTTTGTGCGAAGCGCCACAACAGCCAGAACAGAATCAGGGGTGCGATCGCGCCCAGCCACTCGTACCAGGTCCACTGAAACAGGAGGTAGTAGGTCCGGGTCTGAAGGGCTCGCCGCCATGTTGGCGAGGGAGGCTCAAACATCCAGCCCAGCGGGACGGCCGCAGCCAGGGAGCCGCGCCAGGAGCCCAAACCCACATTCACGCGCTCCGTCAGGGCGATGGAAAGAAAGACGCAGAAGGAAATCCCCAGCGCGGCCATGATGGGGTGCATCACCAGGGCGAGGAGGAGCAGCGGAACGGAGTGCCACGGCTTTCGGGCAAGAATTCGCGAAACTGCCATTAGAATAAGAGCTGTTGCTATATTTCGCGGATGGAGATGCTGATCGACGAGATACAGCGCCGTGCCGGCCACCGGGAGCGTTAACATGGCCGCGAGCGTGGCAACGCCGCCCCACTGTGCCCGCGCTTCCGGAAAGAGTTGCTGCGCAATGCTGTGGGCCGCCCATAGAATTCCCAAGAATGAGAGAAACTGCCACATCAGCTCCGCCCAGGGGACGGGAATCCGGCTGACGTCAACGAAATCGGCCATCCAGCGGTCAAATACAGTGGCTTGCAACTGCAGACGAAAGAAATCTGAATCGTGGGGGTAGAGAGCAGGTTGGAGGTCCGCCTTGACTGCAGCTAGGTAAACCCCGTCGTCTTCGATGCCCGGATGGTAACCCATCACAAGAAATCCGAGCACGGTAACGACCAGGATTAACAGGGGTTTTGCAAAGAACTTGCTGCGATTCAATCGGTTGGAGCTCCATTCACTCAGGCTAAGGATGTCATCCGTAACGGTAGAACCATGCTACATGTGGGTTGAAACCGAGGCAACGTTGCCTGTGCCGCTGGTCGTGCCGACGGAGCGTGCTCCGGACAAACTGGCGCTGGTAATCCCCACATTGCGAGAGGTTGATAGCCTTCGCCTCTTGTTGGCACAGGTGCGCGCTGTTCTTTCTTCCTCGAAAATCCCCTACGAAATCCTGGTGGTCGACGACGACAGCCGTGATGGCACCGACGAAGTGGTCTCCGCTATTGCGCTGGAAGACCCGCGTGTGCGCCTGCTCGTGCGCAAGGGCGAAAGAGGGCTGTCGGGTGCAATCCTGCACGGATGGCAGAACACGGACGCCGCAATTCTCGGTGTGATGGATGCCGATCTTCAGCATCCTCCGGAACTGCTGACGGAGTTGCTGGCGGCTCTTCTGGCCGGCAACGATCTTGTGATCGGCAGCCGCTACGCGAAGGGCGGGCGACTCGGGGAGTGGAACCCGGTGCGCAAGCTCATCTCCGCGGCAGCCGTCTGGGTCACGGGGCCGTTACAGCGGTCCTGGCTCCGGGCCAAGGATCCCATGTCAGGATTCTTTCTTGTCAGGCGTCGTTGCGTGCAGAAAGTCATGTTCCAACCAACCGGCTTCAAACTGCTTTTGGAGATCCTGGTGCGCGGCCATATCCGGTCTGTGTACGAAGTCCCCTTTGCTTTTGGCCGGCGTTCGGCAGGCTGCAGCAAGGCGAGCATGAAAGTGGCATGGGAGTATCTGCTGCTGCTCATCAAGCTCTACGGCATTCGGTGGACTGCCGCGCGCATTCCCGAGGAAGCATCCGGAGACTGATCCATTTTCACGGTCGCCTGAAGGTGCCTTAAAGTGCGGGCAGCAACATGCGCAGCAGCAAAAAGCCGCCCACGCCCATGAAAAATACCAGCGCCATGCGGATGCCAGGCTCGCGGTTGACCTCGGGCACCAGGTCGCTTGCTCCCACGTAGAGGGCGACTCCGGCCGAGACGGGCAGGCCATACGGCAGCCATGAGGGAACCAGCTCGATCACCAGCACTCCCAGGAGCGTGGCTACGGCCAATCCCACGGCTGAGTAGAAAGCCGCCGACCGGCTGCGTCCGCTGGCCAGCATCACAGACGCCATGGTGAACCCTTCCGGCGCCTTGTGCAGAAAAATCGCCAGAAAAATCAGCCATCCCAGGGCATTTGAGACCACAAAACCCGAGCCGATGGCCACGCCGTCAAAGAGCGCATGAACGCTCAAACCGCCCAGCACTGAGTAGCCGGTGCGCATCGAGACGAATTCGCCGTGGTGGGTCTCTTCGCCGTAGTGGAAGTGAGAAATGATGGTGTGTTCCAGCAGGTGCACCACGCAGTAGCCGGCCATGATGAGAATGGGTCCGAGGTGGGGGCTGAGGCGCAAGCTCTCGGGGGCCATTTCAACCACCGCCGTTGCCATCAGGAAACCCGCGCCCAACGCGACAAAATAGCGCAGGTAGCGCTCCACGCCTTGTGCGCGCACCAACACCAGCCCACCGGCGATGTCGGCCAGCGCGGCCAGCAAGCCGAGCAATAGCGATATCTTCAGCATCCCTTAACCGCTATGCCGGATGTGCATCACATCGCCGTCCTGCACAATGTATTCCTTGCCTTCGAGCCGCAGTGTGCCTCTGGCTCGTGCAGCAGCCTCTGAGCCCGCTTCCAGCAGCGCGTCCCAGCGTATGGTTTCGGCGCGAATGAAGTGATGCTCCAGGTCGGAGTGGATGGCTCCGGCGCCCTGCGGGGCTTTGGAGCCGACGGGGATGGTCCAGGCGCGGCACTCGTCCTCCCCGGCGGTGAAGAAGCTGATGAGGCCCAGCAACTCGTAGCTCTTGCGAATGAGCCGCACCAGGCCGCTTTCGTGCAGGCCGTAGCTCGAGAGAAACTCCGCTGCTTCCTCTTCGTCCATGTCGGCCAGCTCTGCTTCCACTTTGCCGCAAATCGCGGTGGCTCCAGCGCTGGGCCGGCTCGCCACTTCCTCCAGCTTGAAGCGGCTGACGGCAGATTCAAGGTCGTCACCCAGTGTGGAGCTTTCGCCGATATTCAGCGCATACAGAATCGGCTTTTGCGACAGGAACATGAAGCCCTTGATAAGCTTCTTCTCGTCGGCCGTCATCTCCAGTTCGCGCAGCGGCTGCTCCTGTTCCAGCGCCTCTTTCGAGCGCAGCAGCAGGGCCTGTTCGCGTTCCAGCTCGCTGGTGCGGCCCTTCTTCAGATCCTTTTCCACGCGTTCCAAACGTTTTTCGATCTGCGTAAGGTCGCTGACCATCAGGTCGAATTCAACGTTCTTGATGTCGCGCAGCGGGTCGACGGGCCCTACATGGGGAATGGAGTCGTCTTCGAACGCGCGCAGTACGTGGATGAGCGCATCGACGTTGCGCAGGCTGGTGAGGAACGCGGTCTCCTTCAGCGCCTCCTGCCCAATGGCGGCCACGTCGACGTACTCCACGGTGGCGAAGGTGGTCTTCTTCGGCGAGTAGAGCGCGGACAGCTTGTCAAGCCGCTCATCGGGCACGCGGGCCACCCCGATGTGCGCCTCGCGCGGGTTGGAGTAGCCCCGCTCCTCGAGCTTGGCCTTGGTCAGAATCTTGAACAGCGATGTCTTGCCCACCTGCGGCAGGCCGATAATGCCAGTTTTCATGTACTTCCTGAAGGGCCTCAGCACGATGCAATGCGCGCTTATGGGCCTCTACGATGATACAGGACGGGCGCTCGTGACCCCTTCATCCGCAGATGTGCAGGCCGATTGGTCCAGCGCCCCTGTATGGCCGTCGGCAACGATCGTCGATCAGGGCGCCCACAATATCCATCCGCCAGTGGACTGCGATGAGCAGAGCTAGCCGCGACTTCACGGGATTTTCATTGCAATATTGTTCTGGCTTTTAACCTTCGGTACAGCCGCCGGACCTATCCTACGCAAGCTGTTCGCATGAACTCTTCGTGCGCAGCCGATTTGCGGTTCTCCTAGTTCCAGCAAGACACCCCGCTGGCAACAACGCGAAAGAACTCTCACCCCCTTGGAGAGTACGATGTCCCCGAATTTCAAGCAGTCCCTTTGCCTCAGGAGCGGCGCAGCTATTTTGGCTGCGCTGCAAGTGTTTGCGGGCCTTCCCGTGCCTGCATCCGCGCAAGATTCCGGCCGTGACAATGTCGGCCCCACGCGTTCGCCCATCAAGCACGTGATCGTCATCATCGGAGAGAACCGCACGTTCGATCATGTGTTTGCCACCTACAAGCCGCGCGATGGCCAGACGGTCGACAACTTGCTGTCGAAACACATCGTCAACGCAAACGGCACGCCGGGTCCGCGTTTTGCGCTGGCGCACCAGTACGCGGCCGTGGATACGACAAATTTCGAGGAGAGCCCCGGAGGAAAGACCCTGTATCCTGTGCTGCCACCGCCGCTGGTTGGAGGGCCAACGACGCCTTACATTTCGTCGCTGGCAGTGGCGAAGGCGGTCGAAAACGGCTTGCCCAACGATCAGTACTACACCTACCTGACCACCGGGGGCACGGGACTTACTGCAAGGACTCCCGATACCCGCATCCCCAACGTGAACAGCTTGCCCCCTGGACCTTTCCAGATCACGCCGGGCATTCCTTACGACGCGTATGCGGCGAGCCCTGTGCATCGTGCCTACCAGATGTGGCAACAGTTGGACTGCAACGTGAGCTATGCGACGCCGCGGAATCCCAGCGGATGCAAGGCCGATCTGTTCCCGTGGGTTGAAACCACCATCGGCGCCGGATCGAACGGCAAGCCTCAGCCATCGCCATTTACAGATTTGACGACCGGCGAAGGTTCCACCTCGATGGGCTTCTACAACATGCAGCAGGGTGACGCGCCCTATTTGAAGATGCTCGCGGACAACTACGCGATAAGCGACAACTATCACCAGGCAGGGTCAGGCGGAACCGGCCTGAACCACATCCTGCTCGGATTTGGCGACGCCATTTACTTCAGCAACAGCAACGGAAATCCGGCGACGCCGCCGCACAATCAGCTCGCAGGAACGGGGACCACACATGCCGGCATCGTCGATGAGGTCGAGAATCCCAACCCGGCGCCCGGCACCAACAACTGGTACACCGAAGACGGCTACGGCAGCGGCGGCTCCGGGAGCAGCGCTGCAGCGGGCGGCGGAAGCTACAGCAACTGTTCAGACCCCAACGCCCCCGGCGCTCCTGTGATCCTCGATTACATGAAGTCTCTGCCTTACAAGATCGACCCTAAGTGCGCGCCAGGGGCGTATTACCTGCTAAATAACTACAACCCCGGCTACTTCGGCAATGGAACGAATGCCTACACCGATAACAACAATCTCAACACGGTATTCACGATTCCGCCGACGACGGTGCGCAACATTGCAGATACGCTCCTCGAAAAGAACATCTCGTTCAAGTACTACGGCGACCAATGGAACATCTACAAGAACGACCCCTATGGCCAGAACCCGGCCGACATTTACTGCAACATCTGCAACTTCCTTCAGTACTCCACTTCGATCATGACCAAGCCGGCGGTGGTCGCGGCGCACATTCAGGATACGGCGAATCTTTACACCGATATCCAGAACGGTACGCTACCCGCGGTGTCATGGGTGAAGCCGAGCGGCCTCTTAGACGGACATCCGGCATCGTCGAAAATCGACCTGTTCGAGGGCTTCGTAAAGAAGATCGTGGATGGGGTGCAGGCCAATCCCGCGCTCTGGGCCAGCACCGCGATCTTCGTCACCTTCGACGAGGGCGGCGGCTACTATGATTCAGGGTATGTGCAGCCGCTCGATTTCTTCGGCGATGGCACGCGAGTTCCCATGATTGTGGTTTCGGCGCATACGCGGCCCGGACACATCGCGCACAGCTACACCGACCACGTTTCGATTCTCAAGTTCATCGAACGGAACTGGGATCTGAAGCCGATCACCGGCCGCAGCCGCGACAACCTCCCCAATCCGAAGACCGAGGATGGCAATCCTTACGTGCCAACGAACAGCCCGGCGATTGGAGACATGTTCGATATGTTCGACTTCGGAGGGCACGAGCACGGGGGCGGGCGCTAAAAGGAAGTTATAGAGCGGAGTTAGCGGGGTTGGCGGAGTTAGTTTGCAGTCTGCGCGCCACTAACTCCGCTAACCCCGCTAATAGTTCTGCAACGCCGAACTTCGAAAAATGATCTACAGCCGCGCCGACTCTGCGTTTGCCACCAGCACAACAGTCGCCAGCCCCAGCAGCAGGATAGCTTCCTCAACGTGTTCGCTGCGGCGGTGCAGCTTGTTGAAGTCGACAGAGTTTGAGTCCGCAGGGTCCGCCGTGTTGATGGCGCCTCCGGCCGCGATGCGATCGCGCTCCATGGCGGGAACGATGATGAACTGCGAATACGCCGTGCCTGCAATCATCAGCACCACGAGCGCCATCGGCGCCAGCACCATGCGCGATTTGTAGATGCCCCACGTGGGAGCCAATGCCAGCAGAGCCAAAGCCACAACGCCTGAAATAAGCCCCATGTTGTGCAGGATGTGGAGCAGGTGGCCCACGATGGTTCCCGCCGTGTGCGTGTCGGGTTGCAGCGTCATGAAAGTGATGGCGGCGACGACCGGGAAGAAGACCTCCGCGCCCAGCCAGACGATGAGCGCGAGGTAAAGCAGTGTGCGAAGAAGAGTCTTCATGAGTCAGTGGTCAGCTTTCAGTTGTCGGTTTTCAGTGCCGGCAACATTCACGGTAAAGAATACAGTGAATCGTCGCGAACCAAAAAGAAATGAGCCGCATCCTCTGCAGATGCGGCTCGTTGGTTGATCGAAATCGAATGACAGCTACTTTCTGTTCAGTGCGCGCTTCAGCACCGTCTCCAATGCTGTCTTCTGTTCACTGTAATCCGCAGAGTTGATTGTGCCGGAGAGCCTCTCACTCTCCAGAGCAAAAAGCTCTTCCTTGAGGACGTTCAGCAGAGAAGCGTTTCGGGATGCAGGGGATGCTGGCTGAGCGCCGAAGGCGGTTGCGGGCGCACGGTCGACTGGGGGTGCCGGTGCGGGTGCCGCCGCCACAAGTGCTCCCTCGGGCTTGCGCAGCAGGAAGGCCGCGGCCACCACCAGCAGCAGGCCGAGGCCGCCAAGGATCCACCACTTGTACTTGCTCAGTGGGTCGGGAGTCGCGATGGGAGCGCCGATGCCGCCCCCCGGCTGATTGCCGGGAGTAGCAGTATCCTGGCCGGTACCGGCTCCCATGCCCGGCTGCTGGGCGGCCGGGGCGCCTTGCGCCTCGCGTGGCATCGATCCAGTGCCGGAGATGGTGAACTCCAGTGCCTGGCCCGGGGTCACGTTCTTGGCCAGATACGTCTGCACCGTGGGGTCCTGGGGTACCGACTGGAAGTTTGCGCCGGAGCCGGCCGCGAATGTAATGCTCTTGGGCAGAAGCACAGCCACGTTGTCGGCGGGCAACGCTTCCTGCGGCCTGAAGGTGTATTTGCCGCTGCTGTAGGGCACGTGATAGCTCAGCTGAAAGAGCGTGTCCTTTTCGCCCTCGTCCGGCTGAATGGGAAAGTCGAACATGAAGTGGCCCTTGCCAGCGGCCGGCTTCAGTGCGGTCGAGGTGGGCAATCCAGTGGGGCGGCGAGCGGCGGTTCCGTCCACCACGGCGTCCGCGGGCAGAATAACCTCAAAGCCGTGCGCAGGGTTGTACTGAGTGCGCGGAGGAGTGCTGGTGTTGTGGACAAAGTAGCGCTCTGTCACCTTGAGCTGCCCGTTGTCTGACTCGATCTCCAGCACATCGGCCTCGATGGAAACTCCCCCCACGTTGGCGGCCACATCGTAGACCGGAATGTCGCCGGGCGCGTTGCCCTCGGGCGCGGCAATAAAGTAGGTGCCGCCCTGGTGGGTGACTCGCACCAGGTAAGGACCATTGCCAGGCGCCTGGATGGAGTAGTGGCCGTTGCCGTCGGTGGTGGCTTTGGCCACTTCGCCCATGCCGGCCTGCACGTCGACCAGTACAACTGTGTCGCCTGCAGCCGGCTTGTTGTTGGTTTTGTCGGTGACGGTGCCGGTGACGGTGGCGGCCTGTGCGAACGCGGCGGCAAAAAGCAGACCCGCAGCAGCAGTATGCAAAACAAACTTCATCGTTCTCATGATCTTCAGGAGTTTCCTTAATGGGTGAGCGAAGCGCTGGGCTCAGGCCTGCTGCAAGTGATCGATTTCGGCCAGCAACTGCGCGGTCTCGTTTTCAAGCTGCGCCCTCTGCGCCACGAAGTCTTCTTCGGGATACTTGCCGGCGCGATACTCAAAGCTCAGGTCGCGCAGGTTTTCGTAAAGCTGTTCCTTGCGCTCCAGCAGATAGTCCAGGCGGGTTTTCTCCCGCTGGCTGGCAAAGACATTCTCCGGCCAGAAGGTGTAGACAATCAGCGCGAACGCCATCAGCAAGCCTGCAATCAATCCCTGAGTCTCGTTCATGGCTAGAAACCTCCGTCGCTTCCGGTTTCCCGGCGAATCTTATCGTGTAGAGCGTCCATCTCGGGGCTGGGTGGCTGCGGTGTAAACTGCGTCTTTCCCAGGGACCAATGCCGGATCAGCAAAATGGTGCCCATCAGCGCCGCCCCGAACACGGCAAATGGCGCAATCCAAGCCACCAGGTCGAAGCCGTGGGTGGTGGGTGCGGCCAACACGATTGCACCGTACTTGTCCACGAACGACGCCAGGATCTCCTTGTCGCTTTTGCCGCCTGCGATGCCAGCGCGCAACTCGGCAAGTTCTCCTGCGGAGCTAGTGCAGCCGACGTGGTTGCATTCGCCCAGGATCTCCGCGCAGCCGCAGGTACACATCAGCCGGTGGTTCAGGTTGTTGTAGCGCGTCCCGGCGTCTGTGGCTCCCAATGAGAAACAAACGGCCAGGGCCAGCGCGAGCGCTTGCGCCGATTTTACCCAGAAGGTGAAGCGTAAGCGCGTACCCATCACAGGCCTCCCTTGAATGCCGGCTCGGATGGAGCCGTTCGCGTGGCGGGAACGCGCAGTGCAGCGGTAGCCGGGGTGAGGCTCGGAACCAGCGCCACAAAAGTGCCAAACACGATGATTGCCACGCCGGCCCACAGCCAGCTCACCAGCGGGTTGATGATCGCCTTGATGATGGGCTGACCGGTGTCGGGATTGGCGCCTTCATACACCACGTACAGGTCCCAACTGAGAACGGAATGGATGGCGACCATGGTCTGCGGTTGCTGGCTGGCCAGATAGACGCGCTTTTCGGGCGTCATCTGGAACTGCTTCTTCCCATCCTTGTACACATCGAGCATGGCGTACTCGGAGTTGTAATTGAGGTTCGAATCCTGGGTGAAGCCCACGCACTCCAGCGTGTAGGGGCCGATGGCCAGCTTGTCGTGCAGTCCCAGTTCTTTTTCCGCGTTGCTATTGAACGCCGCACCCGCCAGGCCGATCACCACGATCACCACGCCGATGTGGATGATGTAGCCGCCATAACGGCGCGTGTTGCGGCGGGTCAGCAGCCAGGTGGCCGCGAACAGGTTCCGCCCGGTCTGCTGCGAGATCACGCCGGCGCCCCGCAGGAACTCCGACAGAATGGCGGCCATTACCCCCGCGGAAACCGCGAAGGCAACCAGCGCGTAGAAATTGCCGCTGTCAAATGCGCCGTCATGCCAGGGCCGCACGCCCACGGCCAGACACACAATCACGGTGGCCCACACGGCGATGGTCGGCACCACAAAGTTGCGGCGAATGCTGCGCAGCGAAGTGGCGCGCCACGGCAGCAGCGGACCCACGCCGGTAAGGAACAGCAGAAACAGCCCGATGGGCACCGCGACGCGATTGTAGAAGGGCGCGCCCACGGTGACCTTGTTGCCCACCACGAATTCGCTGAGGACCGGGAACAGCGTGCCCCACAGAATGACGAAGCAGGCCACCAGCAGGACGAGGTTATTGAACAGGAAGCTGGATTCGCGGCTGACCAGCGACTCCAGGTGGTTATCGACCTTGAGATGGCTGCGCTGCAGAATGTAGGTAAACAGGCAGACCGCCAGCACCAGTCCCATGAAGACCACAAACCACGTGCCGATGGAGGACTGCGCGAAGGCGTGGACCGAACTCACCAGCCCGGCGCGGGTGAGCAGAGTACCGAGCAATGTGAGCAGGAAGGTAGCGAAGATGAGCCACACATTCCAGCTCTTCATCATGCCTTTCTTCTCCTGCATCATCACGGAGTGCAGAAAGGCTGTGCCGGTCAACCACGGCATGAAGCTGGCGTTTTCAACCGGGTCCCAGCCCCAGTAGCCGCCCCACCCGAGCACCGCGTACGCCCAGTGCATGCCCAGGAAGATGCCCATGGTCAGAAACAGCCATGTCACCATCGTCCAGAGGCGCGTAATCTTGATCCATTTTTCGCCGGGATAGCGCATCATCAGCGCTCCCAGGGCAAAGGCGAAGGGAACCGTGAAACCGACGTACCCCAGATAGAGCAGCGGCGGATGAATCACCATCTCCGGGTATTGAAGGAGAGGATTCAGGCCGTTGCCGTCGTCGGGAATGGCGCCCTTCATCAGCGCGAACGGTGGCGCCGCAAAGTTGACCACTGCCAGAAAGAAGACCTGCACTGCCGCCAGGATCGTTCCTGCGTAGGCGTACAGCCTCACGTCGTACTTGTGGGTCAGCCGCAGCACAAAGCCGTACGTCCCCAGCAGCCACGCCCATAACAGCAGCGAGCCTTCCTGGCCGCTCCATAAGGCCGCGAACTTGTAGGGCCCCGGCAGGGCGCGGTTGGAGTGCTCCATGATGTAGGTGATCGAAAAATCGTTGGTGAAGACCAACCAGACCAGCGCAAACGCGGCGGCGCTGATGGCCACGAAACCCGCGATTCCCGCACGGCGCGCCGTATCCGCCAGACGCTCAGGCGAGATCGGCGCTGGTTGCCCAGTTGCCAGCAGACGCAGTGCAATGGCGCCGGCCAGCAGATTGTAGGCTGCGAGCGCCAGAGCGATAAGGAGAGCAAAACTACCGAAAGTTGCCATCAGGGCTCCAGAATGATTTTCGCACGCGAGCTGGCAGGCCTTTGGCCCATTCCAGCAAGCTCATTCTTATTTATCTTAGGCTCTCCGGGTGTGATCTGGCTCACACCATCGGTTGAGCGTGGAAACGAGACGGCGGTGGCGGGAGCCGAAAAGAGAGTATTTCAGGCAACGCCGGCACAGTTCCGGTTGAGCATCTGGCGGCTGATGGTCAACATTTCTTCTGTCGCCACCGGTCGTGGCATAAAGCGAACGTTTTCCCCAACATAGTCGGTCGCCGTCTCGCCGCCCCGGCCAAGAACCAGGAACGGAACAGACGGTAGACGACTGGTCAGCTCGGCCACAAACGCGGGTCCGCCGTCGCCCGGCAAGTGCAGGCCTACGATGACGAGACCGAGCTTTTCAACGAAGAGGGGCTGTTCTACCAGGATGAACGCCGCCACCGCATCGGCAGCGCGTTCCACGTCCATCGATCGGCGTTCCAGGATGGATCTGCGCACATAAGCCTGCAGAGGATCGTCGTCCACCAGCAGGATTGTCGCCATTGCGCCTGCATCCTGCGTGGCACGCGGGTGCGAAGAATTTGCCGACTTATTTAGATTCACCGTGATTGTGATGGGATAAGAGGCCGCCTAGGTTGCCTGCGGATGTCGCTAAAACCCTTGGAAAAAAGGTCTTACCCGAAAAGGAACTCCTTCTCGCGCAACTCCTTGATGGAGTCCCGGAGGCGCGCGGCCTTTTCGAATTCGAACCTCTTGGCGGCCTCCCGCATTTCGGTTTCGAGCTTCGCAACGTACTGGTCGAGTTCGGCCTGGGATGCGAATTCGGGCACTCCGGCTGCCTCCTCCTCCATCAGGTCCCCGTATTCGGATTTGAGAATCTGCGCCAGGCCCATGTCAACCGAGCTGATGATCGACTGCGGCGTAATGCCATGCTCCTCGTTGTAGGCCCGTTGAATGGTGCGGCGGCGGTCGGTCTCGTCGATCGCGCGGCGCATGGAGTCGGTCATGCGGTCGGCGTACAGAATGGCGCGGCCCTCCACGTGGCGCGCAGCGCGCCCCATGGTCTGGATCAGCGAGCCCGCGGAACGGAGGAAGCCTTCCTTGTCCGCGTCCAGAATTGCCACCAGCGAAACTTCGGGCAGGTCGAGCCCCTCGCGCAGCAGGTTGATGCCGATCAGCACGTCGTACTCGCCTCTCCGCAGTCCTGCGAGGAGCTTGACACGCTCCAGCGTCTCGATTTCCGAGTGCATGTAGCGGCACTTGACGCCGACTTCGGTGTAGTAGCCGGCCAGGTCCTCTGACATGCGCTTGGTCAGGGTGGTCACCAGCACACGTTCGTTGCGCTTGGCGCGGTCGCGAATCTCCGCCAGCAGGTCGTCGATTTGGCCTTTCACGGGGCGAATCTCGACCTCAGGGTCGACCAGGCCGGTGGGGCGGATCACCTGCTCGACGACGACGCCGGCGGAGCGCGTCAACTCATACGGGCCAGGCGTGGCTGAGACGTAAATCGTCTGGTGGACGCGGTTTTCAAACTCTTCAAACTTGAGTGGGCGGTTGTCCGTAGCCGAGGGTAGCCGGAAGCCGTAATCCACCAGGTTCTGCTTGCGGCTGCGGTCGCCGTGCCACATGCCGTGAACCTGCGGAATGGTGGCGTGGCTTTCGTCGATGAATACGAGGAAGTCGCGGGGAAAGTAATCGAGCAGCGTCGGCGGAGCTTCGCCCGGCAGGCGGCCGGAGAAGTGGCGCGAATAATTCTCGATGCCGTGGCAGTAGCCCATCGACTTGATCATTTCCAGGTCGAACCGGGTACGTTGGTTTACGCGCTGCGCCTCCACCATCCGGCCTTGCGACTCCAACTCGGCCACCCAACTCGTAAGCTCGGCCAGGATCGAATCGATGGCTTGCGCCTTGCGCTCCGGCTGCACCACGTAGTGGCTCTTGGGGTAAATGGGCAGGCGAGCGTACTTCTGCTTGACGGTTCCAAACAGCGGGTCAATTTGCGAAAGCGACTCGATTTCGTCGCCGAACAG
>PLXP01000235.1 GCA_003151435.1 Acidobacteriaceae bacterium | reverse complement strand
GCGTGCATGCTGAACCCATCTTCAATTCGACGCAGATGGAGAGAAAACGTGTCACTACGCCATTTTCAAAACTGCAACATGCTGATAATCAATCACTTCCGAAACTATGGTGTAGAAGATGAGTCAAATGCCGATGTAGTGATCTGCGAGGTACCCAGGTGATCAATTCCGTTTTTTACGCCACTCCTCAGTTTCCTGAAGTCCCCACGCCCCGCTCACGACCTGCACAGTCTCCGGTTGCTCCTGTCCATGGAGACACTGTTAACTTCAGTGCTCATGCGCTCGCAACTGCAATTATGGATGCACAGTTGAGCGAAGCCCTCGACGGGTCGCAGGCTTAGGAGAACCCCGGTGCCCCAGCCGTAACGTCATAGAGTTGCTACTTTATCGATTCTTTCAAGCTGCTCAGCAGCCCCGAGTACCGCTTCCGCGCCTGGTCGTTCCTCACAGCAAGGCCCAGAGCCTTCTTCTGGCCGACAACAACTAGCAAGCGTTTCGCACGGGTGATGCCGGTGTAAATCAGATTGCGTTGGAGCAGCATGTAATGCTGCATCGCCACTGGGATGACGACCGCAGGAAACTCCGAGCCCTGCGACTTTTGTGGATTGTCACAGCGTACCGGCCCACGATGATGCCGGTCAGGTCCTTGGGAGTCGGTACGGCCTTGTCGGCCGCTGAAGCTGCGGCGGCAGGGGCAGCGGGTGCGGCTGCATGCGCCGAAGCATCCGCGGCCGGCGCACCTGCTGCTTTGTTTCCGCCTCCCTTTGCGCCCGCGCCGGCAGTGGCGGGAGCCGCTGGAGCCCCACTGGAATCAGGCGTCGCGGCAGGTACGGCGGCAGGCTTGGCAGTACCGGCCTGGGTCACAGTCCAATAACTAGTCCTTAGTTGCGTAAGTTGACAATGGTATTGCGGAGTTGACTGCCCTTGACTTCTCGCTTGCGCCAGTGGAATGGTTTGGGGTGTTGGTTGGTGTTGGTGACGAAGGACTCGATGGCGGAACGGAGTTGATCTTTGTTGGCGAAACTGGCTCCGCGCAGTGCCTTGCGGGTCAAGAGGCCGAACCAGATTTCCACCTGATTGAGCCAACTGGCAGACGTGGGAGTGAAGTGGAACTGCACGCGGCCTTGGTATTTGTCCAGCCAGTCCGCGTTGCGCTTGTGCGTACAGTAGTTGTCAAGAATCACATGGATCTCTTTGTCGGTCGGCAGTTCGGCGAGCACCGCGTCCAGAAAGCGCCGGAAGTCTTCCCGCTTTTTCTGCTCGGTAGTTTGAGCGAAAACCTGTCCACTGGCGATTTCCAGAGCCGCAAATAAATTCAGGGTGCCGTTGCGCTTGTAGGTGCTTTTCATGGCCCGGACGATGGCTCCGCTATCGGTTTCTACGTAGCCGGAAGGACGCTGGATGGCTTGGATGCTGGGCTTCTCGTCGACGCTGAGGGCCAAGGCGTTCAGCGGAGGATTCAAGTACAACCCCACCACCTCGGCGGCCTTGGTGGCAAACTCCGGATCGGTGCTCACACACCAGGTGCGCAGGCGCTGGAGATAGATCCCCTCCCGGCGCAGCACCCGCCACACCGCATGCACACTGGCTCCCAACCGTTTGGCTACTGCGGGGCCGTCCCATTGAGCTTGGCCGGCAGGTGGAGTTTGCTCCAGCAAAGCCAGAACACGGTCGCGAAAAGCGGCGTCATAAGTCGGCGGCTTGCCGGATCGCGCTCGATCCCGCAAACCGCGTATACCATCGTGGGCGAATCGACTCCGCCACTTGCTCACCGTAGGAACCGACGCGCCGACTTGCTGCGCTACTTGCTGAATTTCCTTTCCTTCCAAACAGGCCAGCACAATGCGCGCACGCTCCACCATGCGCACTTCACCGGTGCGGCTGCGGCTGATTGCAATCAACTCGTCGCGGGTCTCGGAGAGGCATTCTAAAGGAGAAGCATGTCTAGGCATCTCCAATATCTTAATACAATAACTAAATATTGCAACTAAGCACTAGTAGTTTCGCCCACACATCATCACGGCTATCTATGACTCCGTCGCCGTTGCCTCCGTTTTCAGGTTCATCGAAAACAGCAAGCGCAAGAAATCCGTTCGGATCGCCGGAGGTTGGCTGCGCTGTGATGTTTCCAAAGAGTTCCTTGGCACTATCGATAACCCCATTGCCATTTCGGTCCAGTGCCAGCCAGCCATTGGCGGAGGCCTTGGCGGTCCAGGATATCTGTATAGGCGCTCCATTTCCGAAGAAGTCGAACAAGACACCGTCCGCGGCAGACGTCAAATGAAATCCAGAACCATCCGTGTCGATAACGATCGGAGAAGGATTGGAAGGGTAGAGGAAGCACACGCAGAGGTGCGGGTACCAGGAATATGGGGGGCTGCAATAGGGAGGCTGGCAACCGGAGCAATCAGTTCCCATTGAAGAGGTGCAGGTGGCCAGCTGTCCGCCGGAACAGTTAGGGACACAGGAGGGCGGCTGTCCGGAGCCTGACGGTGGCGGGTTTGATTGGCTGATCTGCTGTTTATCGCACGATTGAACAGATTTAGCGCCAATTCCACCTTGCACCGGTTGACCGGATGCATCGAGGTGTGGGCCCTGATCGTTCGTGTTTACACTGCCGTTCATGATAGAAGCACCTGCGGGCTGAAGTGCAAAGCTGGCCTGGCCGGTACCTGGATCGACCGGAACGGGTGTGTCGTTCAAGCCATATGCATGGCCCAACTCGTGCAGGGTTATGTCGTAAACGTATTGTGCAGAATTCGGTTGATTGGGATCATAGTATGGAGCGGAGGGAAGACCATTTTGCGCCTGGATTGCGACTGATTTTGAATGAGCGTGGGCACAAAAATGGGCACACTGAACGCCTCGTTTGGATCCAATGTCTACGCTCCCCAACAGCACACAGTTGGCACCGCGCCTTCCAGCGTTTGCAAGCAATTCGACAATGATCGCTCACAGGTGAAGCTCTCGGTCGAACTGCACTGGAGCCATTCTATCGCGCCTCTCACTGGTACCAGCTTTCGACAGGCTGCTGCCAGCTCATGCCGTCAAGGACTCGATTCCTTGACTGCATCAACGCTCTGAAACGCATCGCCGCGGCGCTCAGCGACACAGACGCAGCGCGCCGTATGCAACAAGCCAAAAACAAGCTGTTCGAAAAACTGCGGCTCACCGCGTAGGACCGGAGGCGGGGACAAAGGACCGAGGAAATGGCGGTCCATGGAAAAGCCTACGGGGAAAAATCCCCCTACGGCTTTTCCAAAGACCTTGGAAATCGAAAGAACCGATTCCAACATTCCCTCCGCCCCGGCTGCGACTGCTAAGCTGCCTCAAATTCAAAACCCGAAAGGACCTTCCCCTGTTCGCCAGACCTTCGCTCCCTTCAGGCTCATCCTTCAATTGGGAAAGACCCCCTTGCGGGGAATTGGGTAGCTTCATGTCCTCACGAAGGCCTTGATTGTGGCGCATTGCTGTCCCAAAGAAGTCCCGTGTGGGCGAATCGTATACGGGCCCACAGCAGCGGGGACAATGAAGGTCTCGGCGTAGTGGACGATGTAGGGCTCAAACCCGCCGGTGGGGCTTTCGATGATGGCCTCTTCACCCTCCACGAGATTGAGAACATTCACTCCGCCGCCAGTGTCATGCGGGACCGTGCCGGTGAACCAGTGTCGGCGTGTCTCGATGAACTCCCTCTCATGGAGGCCGGTGCGTTCTTCCCGCCAGCCGTCGCCGGCAGCGATCGATTCGAAGCAGTTGATTAGCTCCCGACCCACCCATTCGGTGGCCCGCTCCCACTGTATGTTGGCTGCGCCGTGCGCGATGTGGATGGGCCGCGGTCTGCCATCAAGTCCAAGCCGGCCCCAATCCCAGAGCTTGAAGGTGAAGATGTAGGGGGTGGCGCTGATTTCAAGCACCATGCTTCCTGCACCCGAGCAGTGGATGGTTCCGGCGGGAATCAAAAAGTGATCATGCTTCTGCGCAGGCCAGCGGTTTACGTACTTCTCCGCTGGAAAATCCCCGTCGCGTTCCTGGGCCCGGTAGAGATCGTCGATCATTTCCTTTGGTGAGATGTTGTCTTTGAGGCCGAGATAGACGGTAGCGCCTGGTTCCGCATCGAGCAAATAGTAGCTCTCGTCCTGGGTATAGTTCATCCCGAATTTGGACTGGATGTACTCGGTAAGTGGGTGCACCTGCAGAGACAAATTGCCGCCGCCAATCGTGTCGAGGAAATCGAATCGTATAGGAAACTCTGCGCCGAACCTTGCATGGACCGCATCACCCAGGAGAGAGAACGGCTGGGAGAACACCAGGTCGATGGCGGGAATCTCGACTCGGTGCTCGCCAAATCCGAGCAGCAGGCTGTTTTCTTCCGGCACACAGTCGAAACACCATGCATGGTTGGGGACATCCCGGGGGAGATTGCAAACCTCCTCCATCCAGTGGCCGCCCCATGGTCCGGGGTCAAAGTAGGGGACGACGCGGAAGGGACGCTCCGCCGTGAGGTCGAGCGCGGCACGAAAGGCATCTCCACTGATGAGTTTCGGCTCAAGGACCTGATTGGTATCGAGCAGAAAGTCAATTCGCGAGAGCAGTGACGTCTTCAAGTGGTCGGCGGCACGCCACTCCGCGAAGAATCCGCACTTATACTTCGTCGCGAGGTCATCTGCCGCGTTGTTCAGGCCGAGGTTGCCGATCTGGCCGCGTCGCCAGCGGAGCTGAACCTCCCAGCGGGCAATATCCGCGTAGAGCAGCGTCGCATCGGTCGGGGCAACCAGCCAGGCGCTTGTTCCCAGCACGACCACCGGCCCGTCCAATGCGGCCTGGGCCACTGCGATGCGCATCTGTTGCAGACGGGAAGGGTCGAAATAGTCTGCCAGTTGAAGGCTGCTCATGCGTCCGAAGACGCGATCGGTTCCGAGCAGAGGATCGAGGATTGCGTGCAATTCCGCCGGCGTCTTTAGACACTCCTCCGCGAGAAACAGGGTTGATGTTGGCAGACGCGTGCAGAGTTCTTCTCGAATCTCGTCCACAAGGACGCCCGGGTAGCACTCTGCGCAAAGAACCTGGTTGGTGCGCAGGTGCGAATGAAGACGATCCGCGATGGCTTGCCATCCGGCGCTGCACTCCTCGGCGCTTCCGGCCGAAATTACGGGGAACTTCTCGTAATTCGATTGACGCGCCACTAAAACTCCTCCTGAAGCAGCGGAACCGCGCCCAGCAGACCGGCCTTTTCTCCTAAAACTGCGGAGCGGACCTGGGGCTTACCCCAGGCGGCCCATGCATGCCTGGCTACGTATTCCTGAACATACGGCAGGATTGCGGCCCCGCTCTGCATCACACCGCCACCCATGACTACCATTTCAGGGTCATAGGCATGGATGAGGGCCACTGCATTGGCCGCCCACACTTCCAGGCATCGCTGCCGCACTTCGACGGCTACGCGGTCGCCCTGCGCTGCGGCTGCAAATATCGTGCGAAAGTCGAGCCTTGGAGCCTGCAACAGCGAACTGCTCTCCAGGCCCGGCCAGCCCCGGACAACTCCCGGCAGCGACCATCCCGCCGCCTCGGCTTCTGCGCAGCCAATGTTTCCGCACGAGCAGGGGCGTCCTCGAAAGTCGACCGGCAGGTGGCCGCCGAGACAAGCAGCCTGGGAGTGCGCCCCGCGCAACAGCTTGCCAAGAATCATGGCCGCACCGCCAATGCCGGTTCCCAGCGTCATCATCACAACGTCGTGAACGCCCTGCGCCGCACCGGCATACTGTTCGCCAAGCAGGGCCATGCGCGCATCGTTCTCAATGCGAAGTGGTACGCCGAAAGTTTCCCGGCTCCATCCAGGCAAATCGAGATGAACAGCGTCTTCGTACTTCTTCAGTGTGGAAAAGATGCGTCCAGTGCGTGCATCTACGATTCCAGGAAAGCCGATGGCGACTCCCTGGCACTCTGCTGCACCCGACTGCGCCTCCGCCAAGAGACACCGCATGGTTTCCGCAATGGAAGCAAGGAGAGATGCAAGGCTCTCAGAACCTTCCGATTCCAGAGAGGAGAAGGCGAGAATCTCACGATCGCGGACAACAGCGCATCCGATGTGCGTTCCACCGATATCAACCGACAAAGCCAGCATGGTCCAATTCTCACTTCCTGAAATCCGGTCAGGAAAAATACCGGCTCGTACTTGCCAGAATGAAGACGGCCAGGACGAGCAGTGAAACGCCGGCCCACTGGATCCGAAGGGGCAACGCGCCGCTATTTCGCCATTCCCCGGTGAACATGCCGATCAGGCTGGCAGTGATCACAATCAGGGACATGAAGAGAGGCCAACCCAGAATCGGACCCCACGCTCCGAGATGTACCGTTGCAACTCCATAGAGCAGTGTACTTCCCAGCCAGAGGACGGCCATTGCAAAGGCCAATGCCCAGTGGCTTGCACGTCCGTTCCTGAATTGGTGCCCGGTCCGATTCTTTGTGAGCAGCCAAAAGCAATACAGCAGATTCGGCACAGCGCCTGCGAGCATAAGTGGCATCCAGACGGCATTCGAGGCGTTCAACTCATTTGCACCGAAGGAGCGAGCCGCGTGAATCAATGGCGCTCCAAAGGCAAGCCCGAAGTTTACGAAGGACGCGCCAAAGCCACAGAGGATTGCCAGCATCAGGCCAAGAGTGGTGTTCCTCTTTAATCCGCTATGCAGATTCAGGGCATTTTCCCGCTGTCTTCCAGCGATCGCGCACACAAGCACCCCAGCGATAACCAGCGCCACCCCGATAAGGACGCCATGTCCCGCGGGCGTGTTGAGGCGCTCGGGATGCAACTTGAGCAACGGAACCAGGGCCCCAACGGCTGCCGAGGTGCCCAGGACGAGCGAAAAGGTCAGCGCGATGCCGATGGCATCTACAGCTAGCCCGAAGAAGACCTGTGCCACGCCCCATCCAGCGCCGAAGAAGATCACCTCAAGCAGGATGCCGGCTGGTGAAGCATGATAGACCTGACCCAGTTGTGGAACCGTGCTGACCGTGAGGATAGGCGGCAGCAGAATCAGCGCGAAAAAGGTCCAGGCAAGCCAGGTATTCTCCCACGCCCAGCGGCCCGTGTACTTCATGGGAAGCGGGAAACTTGCGTTCATCACTCCGGCAATGACAAGAGTCAGCATGCCCAGAATCGTGCTCGTCATACTTGCTCTCTTTCTCACTGCTGATAACTACAGGGCACCAAACGTACCGTCATCGCCTGCATCCAAAATCAACCGCGCCCAATGTTGTCCATATTGAAGGTCGTTCCGGTAACGGCGCGCTTCGCTTCCCCTGGAAGAGAGTGCGTTGGACTCTTTCCGATCCATCCTGCGGTTTTCAAATTGGAGTAGGTCGGTGAGGCCATCCAAAACAGTCAGCCCTTTCGGCTGGCTATCTCCCTGCAGGCTCTTGCATCCTGGGCTCCACTCGAAATGATTGAGTGGGCTTGTGTCAACGGCAACGTCACAAATGGGTTGAAATCGGGCATCTGCCCGCGCTCCATGATCCTTTCACCTTGGATCAGCCGGTAGGTGGCCGGCAATGTTTCCCAACCTGCAGTTAGGGCAACAGGAGGCGACACGGCTGAGGATTGCCAATGAGAGTGCTGAATGCGCCCCTCCTTACTTGAACAGCGCTGTATTGCGCACCTCCTCCCGGAATGTAGAATGCGGAGGGACCAGAGTCTTGGATCCGCAGGCCCCATGGCGACAAAGACTGGCCAGTACGCGAAGAGAATCCTCCAGGTGATATCGCACCTCGGCAAGACTTTGAATCCCGCTCCATCAGTTGTGGCCCGGGCATGGGCATTGTTCATTCCATTTCCCGCATCACCGCGAATGCTCTCGGCGGTTTCGAAGCCAACAGTTCTAATGCGCTATCCGAATGAGGCAACTCCTGACCGTACAAGCCTCTTTCAAATAACTGGTTCACACGCCAATTGGTCATCACCGGTGAGCCAATGCGCGTTCCGCGTGCAGGCAACCGGTGTGGCAACCCTCCGGCTTCACTCAAAGATGGCCCGCGTCGAGAAAGGAAAGGCATGGCGATGAATTCGAGTTTTTATAGAGGTCTGGTTTTGGGGCTGCTATGGCCTTTTTTCGCTGTTCCCTGCCTCAGCGCCCCAGCAACGACCGATTCCGCGAAAAGCACAATCTTCAAAATCGGAGAATTTGATCGCTCTTCCGGTGAGTTCTCGTCAGATAACCCGGAGCGGAAGGTAAACTTCGTCGTTGCGCAGAGCAATCCTGCAAAGGACTGGTTTGGCAGTCAGCCGGCCCTGCTTACCGCCGCCAGCGGTGCCCAGGAAGCCAGTATCGCCGTTGCCCCCCGCGCGATCACCTTCTCACTCCCGGGCGCTCCTGCAGATGCCTATCGACTTCATGTCGCCCTGCTGGTTGAGACTGCCAGCGTTCCGATGTTGAAGGTCAATATCAACGGCAAGGCTGGCAGATTCTATCTGCACCCCAAACTCGACTACAGCAATGGAGACCAGGGAGACGCCTTTTACCCGGCGTTTTCCAGCGCGGATGTGGAGTTCGACTTTCCTGGAAACTTCCTGCATTCAGGAGTGAACACAATCACACTACAAGTGGTCGAAGAAGCGGAGCAAGCCGTTCCTGAAGCCAGCTTGAATTACGACGCCATTGAGCTCGACAGCGTCTCTCGAAGCGCAGCTTCCCTTGCATCATCAGCGCAACTTGAACCAACCGTCTTCTACAAACAGCAGAATGGTGAGTTGCTGGAAAGCGTGGAAGCATTTATTCGCCAGTCCGAACCACTCAAGCCGACAGGCAAGGCCGAACTGACCATCGCTCAAAAGAGCTATCAATCCGAACTTCATGGCGGGTATGATTTTGGCGAAGAGAAGATCGAGTTTCTGGTCCACGAATTCGCACCCCTGACCGAGGCTCAGCTCACTGTCGATATCAACGGCCGAAAGAAGTATTACAAGCAATCCATAGATCCTTCAAAGAAGTGGACCGTCTATATCGTCCCCCATATCCACGTCGATATTGGCTACTCCGATTACCCGGCCAAGGTTGCCGCCATACAGGGCCGCACGATTGACGAGGCAATGGACATGACTGCAAAGCATCCGGACTTTCGTTTCAGCCTGGACGGGGAATGGGATCTTCAGCAGTTTCTCCAGACTCACTCCGTCGCTCAGCAGCAGAGAGCTATCGCCGCCATACAAAAGAAGGAATTGTTTGTCCCCGCGCAGTACGCCAATTTGCTCACCGGCATTCCAACGACTGAGACGTTGATTCGCTCTTTATATCCAAGCGCCAATTTCAGCAGGATAAACAAGACTCCATTCAACTACGCCAATATTACGGATGTGCCTTCGTACTCCTGGTCCTATGCTTCGATCCTTGCATCCGCGGGCATTCCCTATTTGGCAGGCGGCAGCAACAACTATCGCGCACCTGTATTACTGCAGGGCCGTCTCAACGAGAATTCGCCCACGTGGTGGGTGGGGCCGGACGGCAAGAAAGTCCTGCTGTGGTACTCACGGATCTATCAGCAGATGCAGATGGTCTTCGGGCTGCCCCCGCTACTATCGGCCGGACGCGACACCCTGCCGAAGTTCCTTCAGATGTACGGGAATTCGAGCTACCACGCAAATGCCGCCATGCTTTATGGCACACAGGTGGAGAACACAGATCTGTTTCCACAGCAGGCGGAGTTAGCGCAGAAGTGGAACGGGATCTATGCATACCCGCGCCTGCAGTACTCCGGCTTTCACGAGGCACTCAAGGATATCGCGGGGCAGTTTGGCGATAACATCCCAACCATTCGTGGAGATGGCGGGCCGTATTGGGAGGATGGCGCGGGCTCCGATGCCTACTATTTGGCCAAGGAGCGTTGGAGCGAGGCAAGAGGACAAACTGCGGAGAAGTTAGCCACCTTGGCGTCGCTGGTGAATCCTCTGCTTAAGACAGACTCAGTCGAATTGGACCGCATGTGGACGAACATGATCCTGATGGATGAGCACACATGGGACTCCTACAACAGTGTTTCCGATCCGGCAAGCATGGAGGCTGTCGATCAGTTGGCGGTGAAGGAGCAGTTTGCGGTGAACGCCGCGGCGCAGGTGGACTTTGTGACCCGGCGCAGCATGGCGAACCTCGGAGATGCCATCCCTGCCGGTCCGGGAAGCGTGATTGTCTTTAATAGCTTGAATTGGAAGCGAAGCGGAGCGGTATTCGTCGATCTGGATAAGGGCCTGGACATTATGGATGTGCTCAGCAATCAACCGGTGCCGTTCGAAATCCTCTCCAGCGGAAGCGGCTTCAATCACGTTCGCTTTGTAGCCCAGGACGTGCCTCCCGTCGGCTACAAGGTCTATGCCATGCGGAATGCACAGAAGACGGCATCGGGGCCTGAGAAGGAAACCCGCTCGACGCTTGAGAGTCCCTTTTACAAAGTGCTGCTTGATCCTCAGACAGGCGCCGTTCGCAGCATCTATGACAAGCAACTGCAGCGTGAGCTGGTAAGCCAGGATAGCCCGTATCGTTTTGGAGAATTTCTCTACGTTACCGGAGGCGATAAGTCTCCGAATACCGTGCTCCAATACAGCCATGTGTATCCAAAGGCAGCCTTGGAGATCCACCCCTCGCAAAATGGGAAGATCGTTTCGGTAATCCGGACTCCCGACGGAGAAGTTGCACGCATGGAGAGCGAGGCTCTGAACACTCCTTCGATCAGGACTGAAGTTCGACTGTTCGACCACGAAAAGAAGATTGAATTCGTTGAAGATCTTGACAAGAAGCAGGTGGAAACAAAGGAAGCCGCTTACTTTGCTTTCCCGTTTGCGGCGACCCAACCTCAGTTTCAATATGAGATTCAAAACGGAGTCGTCGACCCCGCAAAGGATATGTACCCAGGTGCGGGCCACGAATGGTTTACCGCGCAGCACTGGGTTTCAGTTGAGCAGGATGGAGTATCGGGAAGCGTGTTCCCCCTCGACGCGCCCCTGGTTACGCTGGGCGATATCAATCGCGGCGATTGGCCGGAAGCCTTTGGGAAGCGATCCGGAACCATATTCTCGTATGTCATGAACAACTACTGGGACACCAACTACCGTGCCAGTCAGGGAGGGCGCTTCAAATTTCACTACGTGATTACGAGTGCTCCATCAACGGGTGCGGAAGGCCTCAGCCGAATGGGATGGGAAGAAATTACGCCACTGGAAGTGGACGTCGTCACCACTCAGGACAAAGCTCAAGATCTTTCGGCTCAGCAGCAACATAAAGACGAAGCGCAAGTTCCTGGCACGAAAGAAGGTACCAACTGCACACAGAGCCTCGATGGGAAGGAGTCGAGTTTTCTGGAGATCAGTGATCCTGCCGTTTTGTTGGAAACCTGGAAGCCCGCTGAGGATGGAGATGGAACCATCCTGCGCTTTCTCGACTTCGGAGGCACCGAGCGGACAGTGACCGTCCGGACGCCATGCCTGCATCTTGACCATGCGTCGCAGACAGATTCTGTGGAGCGGGGCCAGACGGCTGTATCAATGGCGGAAGACGGTCAGTTCCACTTCACCATCCATCCGCACGAGATAGTGACAATGCGGATCGTGGAGAAACGCAAATAATCAGGAACCCTGTTGTGTACAGGCGGGCAACGATGACCTGCTTTGCCCTGAAAGGTGGCACGGCAATCAATCTCTTTGTTCGAGATATGACCCGCCTCTCGGTGGATACGATTGAAGAGCTATCAACAGCAAGGCAGGTATCGGTCATGGATGGTTCGGCGCCGGAGGTGTCCTTTCTCATCAGGCCGAAGAACCACTGGTTCATGATGAGGAACGGCACCAATTATGCCTATTTGAAACCGGGCGAAAAGCTTGGCCCGACAGGATGGATTGACGGTCACAACGTGAGGCACAACGTTCCGTACAGTAAACGCTCGCCGTTGGATCCATGGGTCATCTGCGATGGGAACAACGCTTAGGCGACGTTTATAAATAAAGGTAG
>PLXP01000187.1 GCA_003151435.1 Acidobacteriaceae bacterium | reverse complement strand
CTCGACAAGCGCATCCGCGAAGAAACCGGCCTGCCTGTCTCGGTGGCCGACGATCCGCTGGCTTCGGTGGTTCTGGGCACAGGCAAAATGCTCTCCGATTTCCGCCTGCTGCGCAAGATCAAGATCGATTGAGGCAGTTGTCAGTTGTCAGTTCTCAGATGTCAGGGGTTGGACCAATGAGTAATTATGGTCTCTGAAATCTCAAGATCGAGGCTTGTTGTATCCGACCCACAACCGGGCGCCGGCAACTGAAAACTGACGGCTGAAAACTGAAAAACTGTCTCTCGCCATGGAATCCTTCTTCGTCCGCTATCGAAATCTTCTGGTGCTGCTGGTCTTGCTGGTGGCGCAGATCATTGGTCTGGCCGTGCAAGTGCGCCGCACCGATCAAGGGCGCATCAGTCTAGATCGAAGCGATACCTCCGGGGTTCGCCTCATCCGATACTGGGCCAGTTCCCTTGTTTCGCCCCCCGAGCGCGCGGTTCAGTCCTCAAAGACCGGCGTCGGCGGCCTGTGGCAGAGCTACATTGACTTGCGCCACGTCCGGCAGCAGAACCAGGATTTGGAAGACACCATCGACAGGTTGCGCCTTGAGCAGGCTGCCCTGCTTGAGGATGCGCGCCAAGGCCAACGCCTGCAGGCCATCCTGAACTTTCAGCAGAAATACATCTACAAGACCCTGCCGGCGCAGATTATCGGCGCCAGCGGCTCTGATCAGTCGCGCGTGTTCTATCTAGACAAGGGCAAGAACGACGGCATCGGTCGCGATATGGCCGTGATCACCGCCGAAGGCATCGTGGGCAAGGTCCGCGACGTGTTCCCCCACTCCGCGCAGGTGTTGGCCATCAACGACCAGACCAGCGGTGCCGGCGTAATTCTTGAAACCACCCGCATCCGCGGCATTCTTCGCGGCAACGCCGCCGGCCAGCCGCAGATCGTGGGTGTTCTGGCCGACCAGCGCATTCAGCCTGGCGAAAAGGTGCTTACGGCGGGCGGGGACGAGATTTTCCCGCGCGGCCTCTCGGTGGGCGTGGTCGAAAAGGTGATCCGCGACCCGGACCGCGACGCATTCATTGACGTGATCGTGAAGCCCGCCGCCCATCTGGACCGGCTCGACGAAGTATTGGTCATCACCTCTACCGACTCGCAGTTCTCATCCGACCAGAAGCAGGACCTGGCCACCAGCGAAGCCCTCAAGAGCGCAGAGGTCGCCGCGCTGAGCGAGCAGAGAAAGGCGTCCGCGATCATGGCTGAGCGGCTGCCCGGACTGACTGACCCCAATGCTCCGGCAACAGCTGCGAATCCGGCCAAGGGAGCCACGCCTGGCACGGGAACGCCCGCCACACCAACTCCGACAACGCCGACCGTACCCAAAGTTCTGCCCCCGCAGCACCCTGACCGCTTTACGCCGGGCAACGCGGCGCAGCCAGAGACCCCGTCGGAGGCCGCCCCCAGCCGGCCAGTCAAGCCCACGGCAACCAAAGCGCCGGAAACCAAGGCTCCCGGAACCAAGGCTCACGCAACTGGGCCGCCTCAGAGCCGGACTACTCAGAGCAAGCCGCAAAAGAAGGAAGGCGCTGCCGATGACACCGGCCAGCCTTCCGCCAAGCCTTCGTCGACGCCTGCCACCAAGCCCAATACCCAGCCGCGGAGGAACCCATAGTCATGTCGGCACTGACGGCACGCTCCCGCCGTGATTTGGAGATTCACCGGTACCCCGCTCCGCTTTACGTGCTGGTGCCCGTCATAGCGCTGGTTCTGCAGGCGTTGCTGCCGCGGTTCATGGGCCGGTTTGCGCTTTTCGACCTGCCGCTGGTGGTCACCATTTACTTTGCGTTGAGCAGACGCAGTCCCGTTCAGGGCATGTTCATGGGCTGCCTGGTCGGGATCTTTGAAGATGCCCTTACCCAGCACGCGATTGGTATTAACGGCATCGCCAAGACCGTGGTTGGATTTCTGGCGGCATCGGTGGGCATCCGGATCGATGTGGAAAACAACGCGATCCGCGTCATGCTGAACTTCGTGTTCTCACTCCTGTGCAGCGCCATCTATCTGTTCATTTACCATGTACTGCTGGGAATGAATATTGAATGGAGTTGGGTGTCGGAACTATTAAAGGCTGTCGGCAACTCGATCATCGCCCTGGTTCTTTTTCCGCTGCTGGACCGGTTTCAGATCAGGGACTGAGCGCGAGCCAGGAAACGCTTCAGTTTGCTGTCCTGATACGTCTTACTGGATAGGTTCCCTTTCATTACATAAACGGAGTTGGCTGTATCCTAGACGTGACAATGTATTCCGATTTCGGTAACCGCGGCGAAAAACTCTCCACCGTGAAGTCCACGGTGGTGCAGTACGGCATTCTTTTGATGATGCTGGCGTTGGCCGCGGGACTTTGGCGGCTCCAGGTGTTGGGCGCCGACAACTTTCGTTCGCTGGCGGAGCAGAACCGCATCCGCAAGGTCCCCATCCTGGCGGCCCGCGGCAAGCTCTTCGATCGCGAAGACCGGCTGGTGGTGGACAACTACCCCTCCGTTTCCTGCTTCCTGATGCGCGAGCAAAACCGCAACGTCGATGCCGACTTGCCGTTGATTGCGCAAGGCTTGCATGTTGACCTGGAACAGTTGCGCGCCACCTTGCGCCACTACCGCGCCGCGCCCGGCTACCAGCCCATCCCCATCAAGCAGGACATCACCGCCGACGAACAGGCCTTCATCGAGGCCCACCGCAACGAACTTCCCGAGTTGGAAACCATCGACGAGGAGCGCCGCCTCTACCCCCGCGACGGCTTCGCCGCTCACTTGATCGGGTACGTGGGAGAGGTGAGCGAAGAGGACCTGAACCAGAGCCGCTATGCCGCCTACCAGCCTGGCGACGTGGTGGGCAAGGCGGGTGTGGAGGAGACGTACGACGAATTGCTGCGTGGACAGGACGGCTCCCGCGACGTGATTGTCGATAGCCACGGCCGTGAAGTCGGATACCTTCGTACCCAGCACGCCATTCCCGGCCAGGACCTGAAGCTAACCATCGACATCGATCTACAGCGCACAGCAGAGGTCGCGTTGGGCGATGCCAGTGGTGCGGTCATCGCCATCGATCCCCGCAACGGCGAGATCCTGGCCATGGTTTCCCATCCCAGCTACGACCCCAACGCGTTCGCCGTTCGCATCAATCGCACGGATTGGAACCGGCTGATCACCGATCCCCGCCATCCGCTGATGAACAAGGCGATCCAGGACCAGCTTGCTCCCGGGTCCACGTTCAAGATCATCATGTCGGCAGCCGGCCTGCAGGAGGGCGTGGCGCAGGACATGCGCGTGAACTGCGTGGGTGGCGGCAGCTTCTACGGGCGCTTCTTCCACTGTGACAAGCACCACGGCGTACTGAGCATCCAGCAGGCTATTCCGCTGTCGTGCGACACCTTCTTCTACGCGCTGGCTCAGAAACTGGGCATCGACACCATCGCCAGGTACGCTACCGCGCTGGGATTGTCTCAGAAAACAGGGATTGACCTTCCCAACGAAATGTCCGGCATCATGCCTTCCACGCAGTGGGAGATGAAGAACTACCACCAGAGGTATTACCCCGGCAACACCATCTCCGTAGGCATCGGTCAGGGCGAGACCCAGGTTACGCCCATTCAGCTCGTCCGCGCGCTGAGCGGCATCGCTTCAAACGGACATCTGGTTCGCCCGCACGTGGTGGCAGCCGACCAGCTCCCGGCCCAGTTCCGGCAAGCGGTTCTCGACTCCTTCCCCGGCTCGGGAGATAAGAGCGTTACGCTCAGCGAAGACACCTGGATGACAATTACCGACGGCATGGCTGCCGCGACGACCACCGGTACGGCGGCCGCTTCTCACATTGACGGCGTCGACTTCGCCGGCAAAACCGGCACGGCCCAGGTGGTGGGCGGCGGCGACACGCACGTCAAAGGCGGGGCCCGCACTCCGAACTCGTGGTTCGTCGGCATGGTACCCCGGCGCAATCCCGAAATCGCCATCGTTGTTCTCCAGGAACACGGCGACTGGGGCTCCCTTTCGGCCCATATTGCACAGGCCATGGTTACCGAATACGTGAACAAGAAGCGCCAGCAGGACCACAACATTCTTGATCGGGCCAGTGTCAGCAAGCCGGTTGAGGTGGGCGCTATCTGGTCTGACCCGCCGCCGGTGGACCGCAAGCGGCACCCGGCTGCAGACCAGGCGGAGGTCCTACACGGCGGCCATTTCTTCGTCGATCCGGGACAAGCCAAAAAGGCAGTAGCCACCGGTCTGGCGCCTTTGCCCGCATGGTTCACGGCCAGCCTGCCCCTTCGCCGGCAGGAAAGGCTGCCCTGATGCGCCGTTTTCTCAGCTTTCGCGACTTCGATTGGGGTTTGTTGCTGCTGGTCCTGGTTCTCTGCACGGTTTCTGTGCTGGAGATCTACTCCGCCACGTTGCACACCAAGTACGTCGGCTTTCACACGAAGCAGCTTCTGTACATCTCGGCGGGCGTGGTAGCCATGTTTATTATTTCCAAAGTCGACTACCACCGCCTGCTCGATTGGGCCCCCTGGGCCTATGGCGCCTGCCTGCTCTCGCTGATTGCCGTCAGGCTGGTGGGACACAAGGTGCTGGGTGCCCGGCGGTGGATCAGTATTGGCTCCATGCAGTTTCAGCCGTCGGAGTGGGTCAAACTGGTCCTTATCCTGGCCGTTGCCCGCTACTTTGCCAACCTCGGCGGCAAGCAACTTGAGTGGCGCGACGTCTTCAAGGCGTTCGCCCTGGTCGGACTCCCCATGGTGCTGGTGCTGCTGCAGCCGGACATGGGAACTGCCCTCACCTACTCGCCGATTCTGATTGCTGGCCTCTTCCTCGGCGGCATCAACATCAAACAGGCGCTGATTCTCAGCACTGCCGGTATCCTTCTGGTGGTGGGCGTATGGAACAGCGGCAAAGTGCTGAAACCGTACCAGAAAGCGCGGCTCACCAGCTTCATCAACCCCGACAACGACCCCAAAGGCAGCGGCTACCAGATTCGCCAGTCGCTCATCGCCGTGGGCTCCGGGGGTATCTGGGGCAAAGGCGCGGAGAAAGGCACCCAGACCCAGGGCGATTTTCTCCCCATCCCGCACGCCGACTTCATTTTTGCCGCCCTCAGCGAGGAACACGGCTTCGTCGGCGCTGTATTTGTGCTGCTGCTATACTTCTTCATATTGATGCGTTTGATTCAAAACGCTCAAACAGCCGCGGACCTGCCTGGCTCCCTGATTATCATGGGAATCGTGGCTGTGTTGACCTTTCAGATCGCGGTCAATGTAGGCATGGTCATAGGCTTTATGCCGGTTACCGGGATCCCGTTACCGTTATTAAGTTACGGCGGATCTTCGGTTTTGTTTACGTTCCTGGCGCTGGGCGTGGCGATGAATGTCCGCATGCGCCGGTTTGTAAACTAAGTTGCATCAAAGGGTTACACGCTATGCGGCCCCCGGAACGGTCCGGTCCGCCAGAGAAGTTTTTTCAATCATTTCGCCGGCCAGGTTCCCAGATGGAATCGCAAGCTCGGCAGGATTGGGTTCATGAGCACGCAGAAACGGGAAAACCGTTGGCAGCGTAGAAGTTGCATGGAGCGCGCGGAGGGCAGCCCCTCAAAGGTCGCGCGGAACGTCTATGCAATGGCCAGCGGTGGAACGGCCCCGCTCTTGTCAGTCGTCTTGTTGACTTGGGCATGGTTCCACCCCATCGACGAAGACCTGTCGCTGGGGACCCCGGAGCGGTTGGCCACAAAATTTCTGCAATCGGATCAACCTATCAGACAGCTCGTTCAGCCAGTTATAGAGGCTAACCGCCGTGGCTCGCCCCCTGGGGCAGGCCTTCACGCGGCCTTCGGCATACCAGCGTCTCCCCGGTCATCCCTTCCGCCCATCCCCTTCCCGCCTAGCCTCGCGCCTCTCCGTCTGCCCTTGCCGCAGGCCCCGGTCGGTTACCGCCACCGGGCGGAAAGGTACGATGGCAAAAGAGATATGTATTTCCTCCACGCCGCATGAAACGCGGCTTGCGATTCTTGAAGACGATCAGCTCGCGGAAATTTATTACGAACGCGAAAACGAGTACACCCTCGCAGGATCGATCTATAACGGGCGCGTCACCCGCGTTCTCCCCGGCATGCAGTCCGCATTTGTGGACCTCGGCCTGGAGCGCGACGCCTTCCTCTATGTAACTGACTTTCTGGAGCTCGAAGACCAGGAAGAGAGCGATGAGCTGGAGAAGGCAGCGGCCACCGGCGGTAGCCAGGCTCCCCGCGAAGTCCGGCACACGAATGCCCAGCCCGGCGACCGCGCACAGCGTGAACCCAAGCCTGAGCAGAAACCCGAGCAGAGACAGGCACGGCCCGAACAGGACCGTTCTGGGCGTGAACCTGCACGTGAGTCTGGCCGCGACCGCCGCCCCGCGCCCGGCCTTGAGATTGAAAGCGTCGAGTCGGCAGAGCCACTGTCTGCGGCGATCCCGGACCACGCAGAAGGCATAGAGGGGGAGGCCGGTGAGCCCGAAGCCAAGCGCTGGCGCGGACGCCGCCGTCGTCGTGGAGGCCGCGGTTCGGCCGGCCCCGTAGCGGATCCAGTCGAAACGGAGGCGTCTGCTGAGACGTTCCTCGATCCGGCCGCAAAGGCCAAGCCGGAGGTCGCACCCGAAATTCACGCCTCCTACGAGAGGTCTTCGTCTCCCAATTGGGCAACTCCCTCCACCGGCCGCCCGCCTCGCGCTGACCGTGGAGAGCGCGGTGACCGATTCGAGCGCGGCAGCAGCCGCTCTGATCGCGACGACGCCGCACCGGTGCCCTTCGTCCTGCCTGGCGAGTCGCTTTCCAAGTACGGCGGCGAGCCTGCAGCCGACGCCCCAACGTCATCGGCATCGCAGTCCGCCCCTCCGGCCCGCCCTGCAAGTGCCTTCAAGCCTTCCACGATGATCGAAGTCCCGCTCGAGTGGGACGGCAGCGGTCTGCTGCCCGGCGAGTCTCTCTCAAAGCATCGCATTCGCAAATTCGAACCCACCGCCCAGGTGGACGGAGAGCCCCAGGGCGTCTTTACCGATGCCGCGCCTAAACACGTTGACGAAATTACCTTCGACGAGGAGACGGTCGAGTACGCACCCGAGTCGGGATCGGCCGCAGAATCTACTGAGGTCGCTCCGGAGGGCCACCTCACTACCGAGGAACTGGTCGAGGAAGAGCAGCCTGAAGAGCAGTTGCCCGGCGCAGCACCGCAGCCCGGAAGCTCAGATCCTTTCGCATCCGATCCGTTTTTCGCCGAAGGTGTGCACGGCGACGTCGAGAGAGAGCCCTCTGGCTATGCCCAGGAAGAGCACGCCGGCCAGCCGCACGACAAGCCCGAAGGGGATGACTACATCGGGCATGAGCCCATAGAAGAGCCGTCAACCGAGGTGGTCGCCGACCCAATTCATCCGCAGGAAACGGATCCGGACAAGCCCGAGCCAGAACAACCGTCCGGCTCAGAACCTGAATCGGAAACCGATCGTAAGGCTTCTCACAACGTCGATCCCCTGCCGCCCAGAGGCTTCCGCATCTTCGGCCTCGGCGGCAAAAAGAAGAAGGAAGACGAGCACGCTCATCCGGAGTTCCCCACGCCCGTACCCCTGCCGTCGTCGGTCGGATCCGTTTCGGCCTATGCTCCCGGCCACGGCGTCGTGGAAGAAGAACTCATTGAAGAAGAGGAGTTCGAGGCCCCGCGCCATCACCACAAGAGCGACGAGCACGACTTGGACGAGTATGAGGAAGAGGAGAAGCTTCACACCCAGATCCGCTCCGGCGAACTGGGCGAGATGCTGCAGGAAGCCCACCTCGACCACCGCATCCAGTTGAACTTCGACGACAAGAACAGCAATGTTGAAGGCGAAGAAGTCTTCGACATGGACGACGAAGAAGAAGAGCCGGCCGAGGGTCAGCCCGCAGCCGATGGCGCCGCGCCCGATTCAGGTCAGCAGCGCCGTGAGCGTGGCGGACGCGGTCGTCGTGGTGGCCGGGGGCCACAGCAGGGTAGCGGCCAGAACAATCGCCGCGGCGGCGGCCCGTCGCGCCGTTCCGCCCAGACCTCCGACCTGCCCATCATCAGCGATCTGCTGAAGCCGGGGCAAGAGATCCTGGTCCAGATTGCCAAGGAGCCCATTGCCAAGAAGGGCGCGCGGATCACTAGCCATATCGCGCTCCCAGGCCGCTTCCTGGTGTTCATGCCGACGGTTACGCATGTGGGCGTCAGCCGCAAAATCGCTTCCGATGAGGAGCGCCAGCGGCTCAAGCGGATTCTCACCAGCGAGCGCGGCGACGCCCCGGGCGGCTTCATCGTCCGCACCGCGGCAGAAGGCGCCTCGGAGGAAGAACTCCGCTCCGATCTGCGCTTCCTGATTCACCTATGGGACGAGATCAAACAGCGCTCGGAGAGCTCGAAGTCCCCTGCGCTGATCTACCACGACCTGTCGCTGATCGAGCGCATTCTGAGAGACCAGGTCAGCGCCAACTTCTCCAGCATCTGGGTCGATTCCGAAGAGAATTATGAGCGCATTGTGCGCTTCCTCAATCGCTTCTCCCCTACGCTGGTGCGCCGCGTCAAACTCTACACCAAGGAGACTCCGCTCTTCGAGCACTTCGGCATTCAGGACGAAATCTCGAAGGCCCTGCGCTCCAAGGTCTGGCTCAAAAGCGGCGGCTCCATCGTCATCAATCAGACTGAAGCGCTGGTCGCCATCGACATCAATACCGGCAAATACGTAGGCAAGACGGCGCGGCTCGAGGACACCATCGTCAAGACCAACCTCGACGCCATTCCGGAAATTGTCCGCCAGATTCGGCTCCGCGACCTGGGCGGCATCATCATCATCGACTTCATCGACATGGACGAGCGCCGCAACCGGCAAAAAGTTATGCAAGCGCTGGAAGAGGCTTTGCGCTTTGATCGCGCCCCCTCAAAAGTGCTCCAGTTCAATGATTTCGGTCTGGTTGCAATCACTCGCAAACGAGTCAAGCAGTCACTCGAACGGACGATTGGAACGCCGTGTCCCTACTGTCAATCCACAGGCTTTGTGAAATCGGTGAGCACTGTCTGCAACGAGGTCTATGTCGAGATGCGCAAGATTTCTAGCCATCTTGAACACAGCGACGTGATGTTGCGCGTGAATCCTGAGGTCGCGAAAGCGCTGAAAGTCAACAACGCGAAACTTCTGAACGAGATGGAAGAGCTGACAAAAAAGACCATCATTGTGAAGTCAGACCCCGCTCTCCACCAGGAGCAGTTCGACATTCACTAATTCATAAATGGAGCGACGGGCGTCCTCGCCCGTCCTTCATATTATTTATTAGGCTTGCTCGATCAACCGTGCCGCCTCAGCCGTACATTGGCGCAGTTTATCGAGCGACGCGCGAAGAGACTCGCGGTTCGATTGTCCATCTTTCTGCTCGGCAGGAATTACTGCCAGCCTCTCTACCGCTTCGGCCAAAGTTTTCGCGAGATCGACGAGCACGACCAAAGAATCCGCATGCAACTTCCACACCGACGGCGAATTGCGCGAACGCTTCAACTCTTCGATCTCGGTGGTTAATCGAGCAGTCACAGCAACTAGGCGAAACAACATTCGCGCAGCGTCCGCCTTCGGCGTCTTCTGTTCCAAATAGTCGGCCGTGTAAGCTTCAACCTCGTCAGGAGTCAGCATTAGGTTGAAGTAGCGCATCGGCACAATCTGCCGAAACTTCGGATCAGCTACGCGAACAAAAACTCTGATTGATTCTTCCACCCTACGCAGTTTCGCTTCTTCCAACGACTGTGCCTGCGCGGTAATCGCAACGGGTACATACTTTGGAGCCAGCGCTGGAGCAGCCGCCACCGCGGTTGCAGTCTTTTTACTATGCGGGGAATCATGCTGGCTGCGCCGGATTGGCGGCCTGCGCTCGAGCTCCTTTTTTAGGCTCGACACGCGACGAAATTTTTCCAGGGCCGTGGTGTAGTCGATCTTCAGCAAGGCTTCTTGATTCATTGCCGCGACATGCTCAACCGTCACTTCTACCCCGTCCACCGTACTTAATATGCTGCCCCCCAGTTCTTCCAACTGGTTGGCAAAATCTTTGATTTCCTGAGTGGCTGCTTCGAACAACATATGGAACCGATCGCCGAACGCAGCGTTGTAAGGCGCAAGTGTGGCTAACACCCCAGGGTGATAAATAGATTCGCCCAATGAGGCTTTTAATTGCCGCACTCGCGGAATGATTCCTGAATCCATAAGCGCGCTGAAATCCTGAAAGCGATTTGCCTGATCAAGTAAAGGCCCGAATTCCCGCAGCAGTTGCACATCGCCCTCTGACAGCACGGGCACGTCAGACTCTGACAGAATCTCCAGCAGCGCAATTTCAAACGGAGACAGCGGAATAGAGCCATCAAGGCCATAGCCGCGTTGCTCCCATTGCCCGGGCACGCGCGGATGCCGGAATAAAAAGGTTGCAACTAAGTCAGTCTTATCGCGATTGGCTCCCGAATCGTCGCGATGGCGCGCGAAGTAACGCAACAACGCTTCCGCCACCTCAGGATCGAGATCCGATTGCACTCCAAGTCGCAGCATGGCGGGAGTAATTGCCATATCCAAAAGCTGTATCCAGAGCTGCATCTGATCGAGCGTAGAGCGGACGTCCTCGGCATGGCTTATGACGTCCGGCGCGAGTTCCGCAGGCGCGGGCAACTTGCCGCCCAATTGCTCGCTTAGTATCCGCTGGTAAAAACTTTGTACCGTGGCCAGCAACGCCAGTTCCCATTTGGGATCCTCAACCAAAATCAGCTCCTCCGAAATTGCGCACGAATGTTTCCCAAATGGGTCTCTGGTAAGTAAAACCGAAACGGACTCGCGACGCAATTGGTTACCTGGTTACGGAAGTGTCTGCGCTATTACGGATGGTAGAGACGGGGCTCGCCCGTCTTGCTCGCTGCGTCATCATCTGCGGTAGAAACGGGGATTCCCGTCTCTCCTCGGTCCCCCACATCTGTGTAGAGACTGGGCTTGCCCCGTCTCACTCTGTACCTCATATCTAAGGAATGGAGTGTTTATTGAAAGAGTGCTTTTGTTCTCGCAGCACGAGAAGGCCGGCTACTTCCTCAGCGTCTTTGCAATCTCGCGCGCCGCATTCGCACCCGAGCCGCCAGTAAGTCCCGTACCCGGATGTGTACCGTTGCCGCATAAATACAGGCGTTCGACGGGAGTCTGGTAGCGTGCCCAATCAAGCAGCGGACGCATGGTGAAGAACTGGTCAAGCGCAAGCTCGCCGTGGAAGATATGTCCTCCCGTGAGACCGTAAGTCTCCTCGAGGTCTTTGGGAGTAATGATCTGGCCGCTGAGAATCGTCTGAGGAAAATTCGGTGCATACTGCGAGATCGTTTTCACCACCGCTTCGCCCAGCATTTCGCGCTGACTGTCCCAGTTGCCATCCTTCAATTTATAGGGCGCATATTGCATGTAGACCGACATGACGTGCTCACCAGCAGGCGCCAGCGACGGATCCGAAAGCGACGGAATCGTAATCTCAATATACGGACTACGTGAGAAATTCCCATACTTCGATTCGTCGAAAGCCCGCTCCAGGTAATCGATCTCAGGACTGATCTGAATTCGTCCCCGAAGTAAGTTGCCGTTTCCCTTAGCGTTCAGCGCAGTGAATTCAGGAAGCGCTGAAAGCGCGAGATTGATCTTTGCTACCGTTCCCGTGCAACGGTAGTTCTTTATTTTCTGAACGAAATCCGGAGTCAGATGCGCGGGATCGACCAACCGCATCAGCGTTCTCTTTGGGTCAGCATTCGAGACGACAGCGCGCGCCGCAATCTCTTCCCCTGAGGCGAGCACCACGCCAGTGGCAACGCCGTCTTTTACCCGAATCTCAGCAATCTCAGCACCGGTGCGAATTTCGGCGCCCACTTGTTTCGCCGCCGCTGCCATGGCTTGAGTGATGGCTCCCGCACCGCCGGCAGGGAACTGTACGCTGCCCGCGGGACTAGGATCGCCGGCCGCGCGCAACATCAGCACTAATGCGCTGCCCGCAGACCACGGCCCCAGAAATGTTCCAAAAATACCGCGCGCAGCGATCGTCGCGCGCAACGGTTCAGTGTCAAAGAATTCAGCCACCAAATCGGCAGCAGCCATCGGTCCCCAACGCAGGACCCGATACATATCTTTCTTGCCGAGTCTTCGAATCGATCGGCCGGTCTTCAACATTCCCCAGAGATCGCCGCGGTCAGGGCTGTCGATATTCGGCGGCGTGAGCAAAAGGGCTTCGCCAATGACTTTGCCGATCTTTCCGAGAGCCGCGCCGAAGTCCGAGTAAGAAGCCGCGTCTTTCTGCGACCACTGCGCGATTTCCTGCGCCGCCTTTTTAGTATCGGAGTAAAGAATCAACGCCCTGCCGTCAGGCGTTAACGACACGGTGTTTACATCCGGAGTCGTGAACTTTAAGCCGTGCTTTTCAAGTTGCATATCGCGCACGATGTCGGCGCGTAGCGGACCAGCATTGTGGGCTAGCGTAGAGCAACGGAAACCGGGATGAAACTCTTCGGTGATGGCCGCGCCGCCCACATGGGCCCGGCGTTCGAGCACTAGCGGTTTGAATCCGGCTTTGGCGAGATAGAAGGCGGCGACCAATCCATTGTGTCCGCCACCGACGATAATCACATCGCGTGTCTCGGACATTCTCTATGCGCCCCCGTCTTTCAGAATTTCGAGTGCCGCGAGGCGTCCGGGCGCGCCCATGATGCCGCCCCCCGGATGGGTGGCCGATCCGCACATGTAGAGATTTTTTATCGGCGAGCGGAACTGCGCCCATCCCGCAACCGGACGCAGAAAAAATAACTGCTCAAGCGAAAGTTCGCCTTGGAAGATATTGCCCTCGCTCAATCCCCACTCCCGTTCCAGATCGAGTGGCGTCACCACCTGCCGATGCAGAATAATGTCCTTTATATTCGGCGCATATTCCGCAATGGTGTTAACCACGTTATCGCCAAATTTTTCTTTCTCCGTGTCCCAATCAAGCCCCGGCGCAAGCTTGTAGGGCGCGTATTGCACAAAGCACGAGAGAATGTGTTTACCCGGAGGCGCTAAAGAAGTATCGGTCAGCGTCGGAATCACCATGTCGATATACGGATGCGACGACCAGTGTCCATACTTCGCTTCGTCGTACGCTTTTTCCATGTACTCAACACTCGGCGAAATCGACATGGCGCCACGCAAGTGGGCGCCGGCTCCCGGCATGCATTTGAAATTCGGCAGGCCGTCGAGCGCCATATTCACCTTGCCGGATGAGCCGCGAAACTTATAGCGGTTCACGCCCTCAAGAAAATCATCGGGCAAATTACCGGGCTCGATCATCCTGGTGTACGTGAGTCGTGGATCAACGCTGGAGGAAACAACGTCAGCATAAATCTCGTCCCCATTGGCGAGTACAACTCCCGAAGCACGTCCGTTCTTTATCAAGATTTTGGCAATTGGAGCTTGGGTTCGAATTTCCGCTCCCGCCTCGCGTGCGGCATCAGCAATCGCATTGGAAATTGCGCCCGTGCCGCCGCGCGCGAAGCCCCACGCGCGGAAAGCGCCATCAATTTCCCCCATATAGTGATGGAGCAAAACGTATGCAGTACCCGGTGACCGCACTCCTAGAAAAGTTCCGATAATTCCTGAAGCCGACATCGTGGCCTTGAGCACATCGGTCTCGAACCACTGNNGTGGTGCAGCAGCACGTAGGCGGTTCCCGGCGAGCGCACTCCCAGGAAGGTGCCGATGATTCCAGATGCAGACATCGTCGCCTTGAGCACGTCGGTCTCGAACCACTGATCGAGAAAGTCGATGGCGCTCATGGTCATGAGCTGGACCTGGTTGTATTTATCCTCGCTCGACATGCCCTGGAAGCGGCGGCCGATGAAAAGCAGCTTCATCAATTCTTTCGGATTCAGCGTCGCTGGATCAGGAGGAATCATGCTGAGTATCGGCTTAACGAACCGGCACATCGCCTGCATCGCCTTGCCAAATTCGTCGTAAGCTTCGGCGTCGACGCGAGAGTGTCGCGCAATTTCGCGATGCGTCTTGCCGTGATCGTTCACGCGCCAAAGATGATCGCCATTCGGCATCGGCGTGAAAGTGCCGTCCAGCGGCAGGATCTCAAGCCCATGACGTGGCAGATCAAGGTCGCGAATAATCTCTGGACGCAACAGCGAAACAACGTACGAGCAGACGGAAAATTTAAATCCAGGGAAAACTTCTTCCGTGCAGGCAGCGCCGCCGAGAATGTGGCGTCGTTCCAGCACCAACACTTTTTTCCCCGCTTTGGCCAGATAAGCGGCGTTGGTGAGGCCGTTGTGGCCTCCGCCGATCACGATTACGTCGTACTTGGTACCGCTAGAACCAACAGGCATATTTGACCCAAGAACCTGAGAAGATAGTTTTTAACTTAAAAAGATTGATCCAGTTCCACTGCAGATAGACCCCGAATCCGGACAGAAAATGACTCGTCATTCTATCGAGAAACTGTAGTTTTGTCTCTACTTACGCGCAATTAATGACCCATGGTCAATCCGCTTCGCCGCTTGCCCGGACGCCCGCCCGTGCATATAATCCGACGGTACGAATTTCCTTCGTGAACCTTAGCGTCCTTTGTGGTTGACGCTTTTGCAGCCACGACAGACACGAGGCGCATAAAGGAATCCTACGCGAGGCCGCCTTTGCCTATTGGAACTGCCTTTCACGATAGAACTTTCGCCCTTTGCCAGAGTCTGAATTACCGCGAATGGTCCGGATACTACACGGTTAGCGTGTATGAAGTTCACCATGAGCATGAGTACAACGCCATCCGCAACGCCTGCGCGCTCATCGATATTTCTCCGCTCTACAAATATCTGATTACAGGCAAGGATGCGACTAAACTCGTGAACCGCGTGATCACCCGCGACGTGAACAAAGTAGCAGTCGGGCAAGTGATTTATGCGTGTTGGTGCGACGAGGACGGCAAAGTTATTGACGATGGCACAATCACTCGCCTCGAAGAAAACAAATATCGCTGGACGGCCGCTGATCCAAGCCTGCGCTGGTTCCGGCAGAACGGCCTCAACATGGACGTTCAGATCGAAGACATCTCCGAGCAGACTGCGGCTTTGGCGCTGCAAGGTCCGATGTCGGCGAAAC
>PLXP01000049.1 GCA_003151435.1 Acidobacteriaceae bacterium | reverse complement strand
TAGTTTCTGGACAGGTTCTTAGAGTTTGCCCTAGCCGGTCTCGCATTGGTAAACCTCTGAAGCCTGATGTTCTCCCACATGACTGTCTTGTGGTTAACGCTTGTAATCGCACGAACATCCCCGTCTTGTGAAATAACAAAGCCAACGCTCTCGGGATCCTTGGAGCACTGTCTTATCATCGAGCGGTGCCTTGTGCCGAAATTGTTGATGTCGATGGGTATCGTGTTTGTCCCAGCAACTGTCTTGGCTCTATGTGCTTGATCGGGATCCTCCTCAGTCGTGATGACTACGCCAAAACCTTGAAGCGAGAGGTCGTGCTTTAGCCAGATGAGGCCGTCAACACGCGAAAGAGAGCTTAGGAAACGAATGCAGCCTTTGACTTCGTCTTCGGTCTCCTCAAGTGCCCGCCTTGCAACAGCCTCTGCCATATGAAGTCCAACGGGCATTGTGCTCCCATGGGTTGCCGTATCTATGTATTCTTGGTGAATCTTGTCTGAAAGAGCTGTGCCCCGCACTTTAAGTAGCCCAGCCCTATAAAGCGCCTGAGGTAGCCTAGGATATTTGAGCGAGTATCTAGGCGAAAGACCTTCGTTGCTGTCGCTAATTAGAATCGCTCCGCCGTGACCGTAATGCTGGATTCCGATCAGTACCCTGGACAATACAGAGAGCCATTCATCTTCAAAGCTTGCGTCCCAGTGAGAGCGCTCTTCGTATCGGTTCTGTCCGACGTCCATTTTGATGTTCTGTTGAAACTGCTTGATCGCCGGTAGGAGTTTGTCGTGAATTGGTCCGCCCTGCAGTACTCCCATTTCCCTTGTGATCAAAATGTCCTGCCGAAGACGCCCGATGAATGTTACGCGCCTGTATACTGCAACCTCTCCAACACCTTCGATCACTGCTTGGAAGGCACCGGGCATCTGCGGCCCCCTGTCCGTCTCCTGCATGACGAAGGTATTGTGATGAACGCTTTGATCGATAAGGCCCCAGATTCGCAACCCATCTTTGGAGTCCACATCTACGGCTAGGGTTGACGACCAGGGGTCAACTGCCTTCGAGAGTTTTACTAAATTGCGAACGGTGAGCGGAATATCGTGCTCAAGTGCAAAATGCTTCCAGCGGTCTTCCGGAATCCGCTTCGGAGACTCTGGGTCTGGATTGGCACGGTCCACAAATGCTAAACGGCAAGTGACCGCTTCTGCCTCCTCTCTTTTCAGACTTGCAATGTACATCGTTTCAAATAGGTCCTCCATCGCGGCAAGTGAGGGATAGGCCGATTTTGTGCTTGCTAGATGTGAATGGACGTGTTTCGCAAGGTCTTTTGGGTAGCGTACGGGCATGGCCATATCCTAACTCGGGCGTCCTAACGCTTGTCCGTCCATTGGACAGAAAGTGTGTCCCGCGTCCGCCGTCGTACCCCGGAGTGGACAGCGGACCATCTAGACATCCATAGATAAAAGCTATGGCGGCATAGACAAGAAGTCTTGGACAAGCGCGATCGCCCGGTCTACCTTCCGACACATAACGGCAAATGTTCAAGCCGTTGGAGGTGCCGATGATCGCCACGCTCATACCCAGACGCCGATCGCAGGCTGCTCGCAGGAGCAGACTACGCCGGATACGACCAAGCCTTAGCCTGATCCCCCTGCTGATCCTTTTCCCTGCGCTTGCGCTCGCGCAGTCACCTTTCGATACCGGCTTCACCGCAATGCAAACCCTCTTCACGGGCACGGTTGCCAAGGTCGCAAGCCTGATTGCCATCGTGGTGGGCGGCTAACACGGCGGAACCGAGTACGTCAGCATCTTCTGAATCGTCTTGCGCGAGACACCAAACTCCCGCGCCACCGATCGACGGCTCTGTCCTTCGACCAGAACCGCTCGCCGCACCCGCCCATAGATCTCCACCGTAAGCATCCCTCCGGTGTCCCATAAGCCGTCCCTCCCAGGCAACAACTCACGAAACCAAGTTCCGGCGGTGGACTACTTTTACACCGCCACGTCACACCGCTTCCGCGGCGCTCTGTGGTCTATTTTTGCTCCGGCGCGCATACAAATTGGGGTACACACTCTCCAGCCGTCAGAAATTGCAATTGATTTCCGGAGCCGCTGGGCGATGCTGTGTACCACTTTTGTCGCTAGCGCGGCATATTGGGTACACATCCCCTGGCCGCCAGAAATTGCACTCGATTGCAAAGAGATTCCCTGGAAGTCCTTCGGATCAGAATCGAAAACGATGCCAGATGACCGTGAATTCCGAAGACCATCAATGGCGGCGCGGAAATCGCCCCTTCTTCGTGTGTTCCCCCGCAACCGCTACGATTTTCACTTCTATGCTCTAGCTCTGCGAGCAGCTTGTCCAGCCGGGCAACTTCCTCTTTGGACTTGTGAATTCCCGCCTTCAGCTCGCCTCGCTTTTCGGCCCATCCAACGTACTTGTGATTCCAACCCTTCAGCTTCTCCATCTTCGAGGCTTCGTTCTTGAAGTTCGACCATTCCTGCTCCTCGGCCAGCACTGTCAGCATCTTCACCCAAGTAGCCTTCGGCATCAGGATTCTGAACCGATAGTCGGTCTCTTTTCTGTCCTCGATGGCGAAATTTCCGCCCACCAGCATAAAGGCAAAACGCTCTTTCAAATTCTGTAGGTGCTGCTTGGTCCTCGCACGCACCATCACCGTGTCCGGGTCGATCTTTCGCCCTCTGCCCGCTTGATCCGCGCAAGCAATCGAGTAAAAGCCGTACTTTGTGAAAACCCACATCCTGCTTCTCCTTGGCCCCTTGGTTCCAACTTACGGCCTTCCCAACGGAAAAAGTGAACTATGTTCCATAGTGGGCGCCTCACTATAAAACTGGTGCAACACGTCCTCTCTAACTCGATCTACGATTCCGCTCTCCAGGGTCATCAGAACCATCACCTGCAAATGCAGCCAATCGTTCAGAGACAGACCATACAGATGCGCGCTGAGACGCTGTTCGAGACAACACACCGAACCGTAGATCAGCTCACCCTGTATGCGCCCGCCCTCTACGAAGAACAGCGCATCGCCCAGGACACGATGGGCATTCTGCACCTTGTTCCGCTCAAGCAACTCCGCGATCTCTTCCGCCCCTCTGACCCCGCGCACAATCCGCCTGAGCATCTCCAATCCGACTCTTGTGTGCATGTCATAGCAATAGCTGGGCAAGCCAAACAGCATTCGGTGCTTTGGAACGGCCAACTGCACTCGTGTCATTTCCATCGGAAGCGCAAGGCCGATGAATCGAAGCAGTTGCCCGGCTCTCCAGTCGTTCTTTCTCAGCCACTCCTCCCACGGGCTACTTGGCTCCAGAAGACTTGCCTTCCGCCGCGTAATCGCCGAGATGATCTCTCGGTCTACGACCGAGTATTCCGGCAGGGAGGTCGTCGAGAGCATCATGTCGATCATGCTGTAGCTGCAATAGATACGGCTGCGATTCGAGAGATCGCACATCTCTTCGGTGAGAAAGCAGATCAGATCGTAATAGACCCCGGCTGCTTTTCGTGCGGAATAGACAGCTTCGCAAGCGGTTACGAACGTTGCGAGTAGATCGTCGGCAGGGCCAATATCCTCGCAAGCAATAACGCAAAGGCGCTTCCAGAAATAGCCGTACTCTTCCGGCATCTTATCCATGGCAGAGATCAGTCTGAGCGCCATCAGCTTGTCGCCCCGTCGAATGGACTTCTGGAAAGCCGAAATCAACTCCCACTTTTGCTTCTTACTGATGGCCAGTTGTTTGCTGGGAGCCTCGTAGTCGCGCATACGAGCGCAGAGCGAAAACCACCGCGTCGATGCAGGTTCATCCCAGTTGCGGCTTGGATAAGCCAGCAGTTCTTGAAACCGGGTAAGGTTCAAAGACTCTCCCTACACCCCTTTGATGTGCGGCTGAATTCCCGATTGAATCGAGTCCGATCATCTTGTCCTTTTAGAGGGCTCGTAGGTCCTCTTTAGTGAAAAGGGGTTCTATATAGTTAGACTCTATGTTGCTGATATAGTTGCACTTGCGCGAGTTAATTTGCGCTAGATATAGACGCGCAATAGCTGGGCGCGGGATACAACGCCATGCCGCCACCCAGTACAACGGAATGCCGCCAACGAGAGGACTTCCAATTCACCGTGATCCCGCCACCCGTTACACTCCGACCCAGCCACTTGATTGGTGTCCTGGGGGAGGTAACCACAGAGTACCTTCCGGGTTGGCGACGATACAGGCGCAACAGCGATTCTGGACCCTGGGGCGTTTCCCGTTACCGATCCGGCCTTTGGCAAGTAAACCGAGCTGGTTGAGCGCATTGGGCTGTTACCGTAAACCCAGAATCCCGCGTAGGTCGATCGGCGAACACTGGGCGACCTTTCGGTGTCTATTGTTGCCTGTTGCTGCCACTCCCCTTGTCCTTTTACGCGAGTGCTCATAAATAGCGCATTCTTACGAAGGGCAATCAAAACGGGGGATGTCCCTGCTCTGCAAAGCAGCATTTGTTAAGCCCTTCCCCATGAAATATGCTTCTGACAATACGTCGTCTTGGAAATGGGGCAACAAATTCTCGTTGAGAATTGCTAACAGCGATTGACGAACTATGGAACTGATCGCCTCAGAAAGGGATACACCCTTATAAATTGGGCCGTTTATACCTTGTCGCCCCTGCGTAATGAAGTAATAGTCTGGAACCTTGTCACCGTGAGCAATATGGTTCCGGAGACAATAGATTTCATCGATAACATCCCCAACGGTCGAAAGAGGGTCTGGCTCGTATTGCGAGATTTCGCCTTGCTGATAGATCTTGGTTGTCGCCCCGAGGAGATCCTTTACTCGTTCTTTCACCACAAGACTTCCCCGATGCTGGGGACTGGTGTGAGACGTGAAAAGGGCTTCGAGCGCCGCTGTCCACATGAAGAAGCGCAGCTTCCAGTGCGATTGCTGAAAGTAGCCTGACTGAAACATATCCACAGCCATTCGGAACTTCCAATAGCTTCCTTCTGTCGCTTTACGAAAATCGGGAGCATACTTTCGGAGATCCATGAGGTCCTGTGTGCGGAAAGCCATTATTGTCTGGTTCGGGAGCGGGTTCAGAAAGTTGATTGGGTTGTCGAAGTGGAAATGCCTCAGGGTGCCGTTCGGTTCAACAGATCCCCCCAGAAATTGCACATGCTGGACGGCTGGACGGATCAAGCGCAAGCACGCGACCATTTCCTGAACAAGCTGTCGTGACCGTTCTGCAAGCTCCTGCTCTAGGATGAGTTCTCCCGTATCAGGATCTGCCTCCACCGTTGGGAACCGGTGTATGATGGCGTATTTTATCTGGTCAAGGTGCTTCGTCGTTTCTGTTCCCAGCTCCTGCTTGCAATATTCAAATTCGTCGTCACTGATTAGCGAAGAAACATCTTCCACGTACACATCCTTGCTTATCTCGAATGGTAGAAGAGAATCATCGAAATTGCCGTCAAAGACGCCTTGCCAGTTTCGCGCAATGCGTTCTAGAGGAAATAATGAGAATTTAAGATCCACGTGCTCCTCCATTTTCCTGCGGAATCGCCGTTGATTTCTCCCAGAATAATACTGCGATCATCTGCTTGAGTTGCTCGCCGAAGACAAAATAGGTGTCCGTAAACGCCGATGTCGCATGGGACCTTTTTGAGTGATTTGTATCACTTTGAGCGATCACAGAACCACACAATGAGTCCATTGGCCTGTATACGCTAAATAACTTTTGAAAGCCGATCTTGTCGGCTTGTTGGCAACTCTCAACTATCCCCACAAGAGATAGTTGCTACCGTGCATGGGCTGCTAGTGCGACGTGACGACAGTTCGGATTCGAGCATATGTCAACATCAAGTTGAAGGGTTTCCAATAGATTGATCTTCGGTTCCAGTGCCGGAATGTTGGTTTGGTCTACATTCCTTGCAGGACACAACCCGACGACGTTCGGGTGTGATTTCATATCGCTTTGGCATAGTGGACATTTCATTGGTTTTCCCTTTCACAAACTCTCTTCCGGATTAAAGTGGGTTCGTCAAAATCAAAGATATATACTCCAATTCCTCATTTGAAGCAAGATCCCCGTTGAACTCGCCGACGACCACCGGCCACCAAGAGATGCTCCGTGAGTACACCAACCTGTTAGCTCCAACTGCCACACCTTCGTATTGGCAGCCATGACCCCCGGTCGCACCTGACTTCGGCGATTCGCACTATTTTGGCCTTCCTGGCATCTACTCAGTGCCAGTGGGCACTGACCTCAGGATAATAAGGGCGTGCTGGAGCAATTGAGCAAGGGCTACTAAGGCGTCTGATGAGCTCCGTACTTTTCCGCGTACCGCTTCCTTTCTTAGCCTCACAACGTCGGAAGGATTAGCGGATCGGAGCCATTCTTTGAGCTTTTGAAACTCACTGCTAGTGTCCATCAAAGTTCCTTGGAGCTCTCGCGCACGAAAGGCGCCCTCGTCGATCTCCTGTTCTACACAGCACGCTATTATCTCCCAAGTGTCAGGGAAAATGCTGCTCTCATTCACGCTTAGATAGTTGGGCGCGGGTTGGCGGAGCAATTCATCAAGATCGTCTAGTGCCGCTTTGATCTTACGAAGTTCGCTCTCTGCGCGGAATATGCGCGTCCTCCGCTCGGCCTTATCGAGACCTAATGCATGTAGTAGGGCTTTCCGTGTCAACCCGGTCTGTTCTTGTATCTTACCTGTTTGCTTTTCGGCGGCAGTTGCCTGCCTGTTTGCAGCCATGAGGTAAAAGAAGTTTATGACTACAAGGACCACGACGACGACCGCGTTGACCATCGTGCCAATTGCGCTCCACCAGTCCGTGCTGTGTCCAATAATCTTTTCGCTTTCGCAGAACATTTGCCCCTCCCCCCCGATGCGCTAAATGATATGCCACTTGGAGAGTTGAATCGGCGATAGATGAGTATAGCTTTCCGACCGCCCGCAGAAGAAATGAGAAGTGCTCCTCAACTGGCGATAAATCGCCTTTGCGTTCAGCAAGGCCGGATAGATCCCCGAAAGTCGGCTTCCCGACTGTTTTTCCGCGATTTCCGGGCTCCGAGCGGTTGGCCGTCTACCCGGGAGTTACTGGTTGATAAACACTCCCTCACGCCATTGGCGTGGATGTGCTGCTCGGCCCCTTACGTGATTGCCTGGCGGCATAACGCGATATCGAGTGGTGGCATTTCATTGCATTGTGTGGCGGCATAACGTTGTACAGGGCGGCGGAATTGATTGTATTCAGCACTGGGCGCGCTACTCGGTGGACCTTGTCGGTGAAGGGAAACTACAACACGGCGCGAAGGACTTGTCGATCCATGCAATCGATTTCCAAGTATCGACTTCACATGTACTTTGAGACACACTCCACGAATACATTCTACAAGGCGAGATCATGTCAACACGGACCGAAGAAACCAGGGTGCATCATTGAAAGTCTTACAGATAGACGCTTGTTCTTACATCCACAGGCATCAACTGAATCGCTGTAGCTTATACATGTAGAATCTTGGTTATGTCCTATTTCTAATATTTGTGGCTATAAACATCTGCAATGATCCTCGCGTGTTGTACCTCATCTGAACTACCTGTGCCATTGTCGGACTCCCCTCATTCGGATCAAAGCGAGGCGAGGGTTGCTCTAATCTTTTCTTCTGTAGGCCTATATGGCTCCTCTTTTACCTCTGTGTAAAACGAAAGTGTCCGCCCGGGCAACACCATGGT
>PLXP01000024.1 GCA_003151435.1 Acidobacteriaceae bacterium | reverse complement strand
CAGCGTCGTAAATACACAACGCCATCCTACGCATCCAGAACTTTTTTGCAAGTGGCTTGGTCTTCACTACACGCGACTCTTCAATGATCGGGATCAAATCAGAAATGCCCGCCACGGAAACAAAGCATTTCCTCCCAACAAGCACCAACTCCGCTACCGAAATCTACTCAAAATATTTCTTATGAGCTCAATGCTGCGGAAGCTGGGTTAGCGCACGCATGCATCCATGAGAACACGTTTCACGATTATGCGCAATTACTTATGACGTTGCGTTTAGATCGCATCTAGGAAAGTTTTACAACCTATGGGAGCCTACATTTGAAGCTGATACGCAAGGCAAACATTTTCAAGCTTAGAAATACAATCTGTGAACACATAAGCTCGAAAGTTATATCGCATCTCTTGTTTTGGTAACGATCTCCCCGTTACGTTCTGTCTCCTAGTGGCCACTTAACCAAGCACTGAATGTTTTCGTAGACACTTATCACAATTTGTTGCCTATAGACCGATTGCTTCACCTTAAAAGGTGATATAGCTAAGTCGACCAGTATTCGCGCGAGAGCGCTCTGGGCAAAAACATTCTTTTTTTCAACGTCAACTCAATCCGCCCCTAGCCGCTTGGAGGGAACGATGAAAATTATTACCACGATTTTGCTTTCGATCGCCGTGTGCGCCTCGACGGAAAGAGGCTTCGCGACGACCTATTACGTTAGCCCAACTGGTAGTGACAGCGCGAATGGCACTGCGACTACCTCCCCATGGAAAACAATCGCGCATGTTAATTCGGCAAAGTTCTCATCGGGAGACCAGATTTTGTTTCAAACTGGAGGGGTCTGGAGAGAAATGCTGCAGCCAAACACCAGTAATCTGGTTTTCAGCGCGTATGGCACCGGCGCTCGACCTCTGATCTCCGCCGCAAACCTGGTGACCACATCGTGGTCTGTCTCCAGCGGTAACATATGCCATTCGAGCGTCAGTGGATCGGACATGACTGAAGTTTGGATAAACCAGGTTTTGGGACATAAGGCAACCTCGACTAGCGCGATTGCCGCTCCCGGTGACTGGTACTATGCAAATGGCGTCCTTTATCTCTACCTTGCCGCCGGGTGCGCGAAGGGCGTGTCACTTCCTACCATTGAGATTACGGCCCGCCCTGAAGCGTTGCTGTTGACCAAGATTGGCAGCATCACGGTGGAACATCTCGGCTTCGTGGACGGCATGTACGTTTCAATCCTGCTCGGATCCGGCTTGACTGGTACTCAGACTTTCAACGACGTACTGTGGCGCGGCGCAGCCTATGAGGGGTTCCTAGCCGAATCCGGATCGCCCATCATTATCAATAGCGAGGGGATCAACAATACCAATGGACTTACGGCTGCAGGAGGAACTGGTTTCACGCTAACCAATTCCATTCTGAGCGGAAACAGCCAAGATGCCATCGAGATTTACGGTACGACGGGTCCCAGCAGCATTCAGAGTTCTACGATCTCCGGCAACTCCACAACCGATCCGACCATGAGCACGATCAACAATTGGACCACAAATTCTCTCAACGTGCACAACTCAGTTATCCTCCCCAATCCATTCATACCTCTGTCATATGGGTACTACGGCATTACTGACGATGGCACTAACGTTCAGGAGAGCCCGATGTTCACTTCGCGGGCAGCTCCTGTGATCATCGTGCCGTTTGTCGACGACTATAACAATCTCGGCGTAGCTGAAGCGGTTGCATCCCTTGCTGCCAGCTATGGCTGCAAGCTAAGCTATGCCCTGAACACGAAGCTTGTCACCCCTGCGGACTGGACGAGCATACAAGCGTTACAGGCCTCCGGAGTCGAGATCGTTGCGCACACCCGCAGCCATTCCGATCTCGCCAACAACAACGTATTCTCCATCTCGTATGTGGGTTCGGCTCAAACCGCAAAAATGACAGTCAACCAAACGGCCGGGACGCTCAGTACATTCCTGAATGGCTCCGCCACTCCTGACCTCGTTGTGCCAATCCTCGATAAGTGGAACAGCATCCAGAATATGTGTGCCACCATCGCGGCTAAAGCTACTTACACGTGCCAGGTCCAGCCTAATCAGCTGTATTTCACGCCGCTTAATCTGGCTAATGTAAGCTTGGTCAGTATCAAGCCAAGCTACATGCTTCAGGCGTCATCAAACTATCTCACCTGGGAAGTGGAAGGGTCGCAAACCGACATCAACACAAACATTCCGGGATACAAGGTCACCAGTTTTGCGACCCCGTTCACGTCATCGAATGCGACTGTTGAGGCACATATTCAAAATGCCGGGTTCCAAATCAACCGGAACGGAATTTTGGACGCCAACCTGAATATGGATGGCAATTGGTCTCTATCCAGTTTCGACAGCTACAACCTGGCAGGTTACTGGATTCCTTATTCCTTTGATCCTGCTCAACCAGCCGGTTCTGTCGGAGCGCTGGTCGAAGGACTGGGCGCCGAGGGTGGAGTTAGCGCTGTCTTTGCTCACGGCGTCGATGAGTTCACAGTTGCCAGCTGGCAGCAATTCTTTGAGCTATTGAAGGGTACTGGCGCGACCTGTATGACAATGAGCCAGGCCAGGGCATACATAGAATCCCATGGGACATTGGCTCAGGATGGTACCAAGCGCCGGTGGGTCGAATCTGTAACGCTAGCGCCTGTGTTCTCAAATACTGCGTCTTCGCCAACCCAGGGAGCACACGGTCTTCAGTAGGGATGGAAGAGTTCGATCATGGCATGTCGTCTGGGGGAACGACCGCACCAAAGCTGGTAACAATCCCTCCCTATCCACGACGAGTCGAAACGGCTGCACGACCATTCTAAGCACATGATCGTGCGGCTGGTCTCTTGGGAGCGAGGACCCAAGCAACTCACGCTCCCTGGCGCGGCCAAATCTTAGCGACCGCGCCAGGCACAACTTGCCAACAAGGGTTGACGTACTCGCTTTGGATCTAACCAACATTTGTTGATCTGTCTAAGCGCATGAATACAGTCCTTCGAGGACTGTTATTTTCAGTACCGTTTGCTGGAAAACGACGCATGGAAGCCTGCTAAGCTGAGGTCGTAGAAATACCTGAACCATCTGAGCAGGATCACCGCGGTATCGAATCCCGGACCGGCCCGATGCTCGGCTTCAAGAACTTCGATCGCAAAGTCAACAAAGTTACTTCCGGGGGGCAGTTGAGCCGCAGTGGCAAGAAAGTTGTTCCTATGCCGCGGGTTGTGTACAAGCTCAGCCCACCCAGTTGCAGCAATCCGGAAGGGTACTTGTGCGCAAGTGGCGGTAAGTAGGGAGCACCAATCAATGGCACTCGAATCTGTCCTCCATGAGAATGGCCGGAAAGCTGCAAGTCAACCGGAAAGCTCCGTGCAGAGTCCGCAAAGTCGGGTTCATGAACAAGCAGAACAGTGGCTTCGCCATTGGGAATCTCGCTCAAAGATTCAGCAAGGTTAGGTTGCCCGTCGAGTACGTCGTCCACGCCGGCGATCCAGAGACGGGCGCCATGGCGATCCACGTGAAGGGCGTTATTGCTCAAGACGGCTATCCCATGGCCCTCCAGCGCCCGGGATATGAATTGGGGGTTACACTGATCGTGGTTTCCCAGCACAGCGAAGACTCCCATGGGAGCATGCAATTCGCTGAGGATCTGGGCGCACGGTACAGCGGCCAAGTGATTCGGAAAAGTAACGTAATCCCCGGTCAAGAAGATTACGTCAGGGTGCAGTTCATTAATCAGGCAAACAGCTTTTCGAATTACTTCTGCATCGCGTTCCGACGCATAGTGAAAATCGCTTAAATGCGCAACTTTGAGATCATCTAGTTCATAAGGAAGCCTAGCTAGTCTCACTTCCAGTTTTTCGACATCAACCTGGTGGCAGTCGGCCAAGCCAGTGCTTACTGTGGCAATCATTGCACTTGCCGCTCCTAATCCGCCTAATCGCAGAAACCGTCGTCTTGTGAGGTTGGATAGATTCATCGATCGATAGCCTGCATGTGTGATCCCACCCAATCATTTTGCCACTCATCGTGAACCAGGAAGAGCATATTGGCCGCGGCCTGCGCTGTGGTGCTAGTTACCCCTTGCAAGATGGAGGCGCGGGCTCGATTCGAACGAGCGACCTTACGGTGAACAGCTTTGCAGGCTGCTGGGTTAAGCCACTTCCCTACCGCGCCATTTCTAACTTTTCGTCGGACGCTCCTTAGTGAACCCTAAAGCATTCGGTTGCTCGTACTCGTGTTGAAAGCCACAGCGCTTTATCCTATCTGCGAAGGCCAGGAATCCCCACACAGCTTGAAAAACTCCACAATTCACGTGGATGATCGGTTGCTTTGGTTGTCGCTGGCCTGACACGTGCCATTCTTTAGGCATGGCTGCCTACCACCACGATTAGTATGCTTCACATGTTCTATTTATAGCGTTGCTCTTAGGCCACATTCGGTCCATATGCGACACGCGCGGGAGGATTTTGTCGCAAACTTGACTCAATCCAACAGCTATTGTCCCGGCGAGCACAATCATCATCGGGTCTCACTGTTGATGTGCCACGGGGGGTAGCACAAATCCTATGGAATCTCTTTCTTTGTTTCTAAACGCACCCGAACACATTTATCCGCAAATCAAAAGCGTATCAACAACTGTCCAAAAAACGGAAGCGCGCGCGCGAGGGAGGCTGTCGTGAACTACCTCGATAGTTTCCTGCTTCTGTTTGGCGCTCCCTCAATCATCGTTGCCTTGTTTTTTCTGGCAGTACACACAAGAGACTGCATGAGAACCTCCAACCAACATTGGTCGTCCGAGGATTATGGGCCAGTCGTGAAGTAGTGTTGCCTTCAGTTCCAACGTTCAGATGGCTGAAAGTGTCAAGGTATTCAACGCCTATTTCGAGGCGGCTCAAGAGGAAGACTCTCTGATCAATTGATGAGATCGCGCAGTTCCTTAGACGGTTTAAAATACGGAACTAGCTTCGCAGGAACCTCGACCCGATCCCCGGTTTTGGGATTCCGCCCGATCCGGGGTTTCCGTTGGCGCAAGCGGAATGATCCAAAGCCGCGGATCTCGACCTTATCAGTTGGGCGGCGAAGCGCAGGTGGATTGGTACGAGAGCTGGGCTGAGTTCGATGGTGAGTCCCGCAAGGCGTACGAGTTCTGTATGCGCTCGATGGCCTCGGGTGGCGCCTTTCACCGGGCCTAACCCACTCAGTCTGGCACAACGTCGAGGGCGACACGAAGACGGAGGCGTCCCGTAAGCCTGTGCCGCTGCACTCCGTTGTCATTGAGGATCTGAAGAATTGGAGGCTGGCCACACTGTACCGCTCCGATGACGACTACCTCTTCCCCTCCATCGCGAAGAACGGGGCACAGCCAATTCAGCCGGACATGATCCTAAAGCGTCACATCCGGCCGGCGTTTGAGAGGATGGGGGTCAAGAAACGGATAGGGTGGCACAGCTTCCGGCACAGCTTGGCAACCATGCGTCGGCAAAAGGGGGTAGACATCAAGACCGCTCAGGAACTGCTCCGCCATACCACCTGAATAATGCACAGAGCC
>PLXP01000147.1 GCA_003151435.1 Acidobacteriaceae bacterium | reverse complement strand
GGCATTTCCGAACCATGGCCGACTTATCATTACTGATTCCTACGGCTTGTATGCTTGGATTGAAGCCTTGCGGTCAGCGAAGAGTGGTCGCCGGTAGTCGCGTGTGAACCTTTCTGCGACCAATCCCCATCCACAAAAGCACTACACGCAGCGCGGTGTGCCTTCGGGCGAGAGGGTGCTGGCTTCGTTTTGAACCCTGATCCACGACCCGGCTCCGCATTGTGTTATCGGCTGCGCGCAGCACTCAAGTTTCTCCTTCTAACCTGCCTCTGCGAATACTGATTCCGACCGTGCACTGCGAACGTCTCAGCGACAGCAAGTTCCGGAAGCATATCGTCTCGATCCGGAGGGCTCACTGCGAGACGCCGATATGGGAGCGTGGTATACGTGGATCGAGATGAAGCGCATCACGGGTCCGGGCAAGGGAACCTTCTTTGCGTGGCTTGAGGGTAGCTCCAGGGGCGTTCTGATCGGCAAATCCACACCCGCAGGAACAGCGTGCAATACATCTCTGACCCTGGAGCAAGTCATCGCGCAATTTGGTTGAACCAATTGGCAAGCCGGTCCCTGGCGCGGTGCGCACCCGTTCTTATCCGAAATCTACGACGCCAGCCAATCTGTCAAGGCATGGTGCAACGCTTCGGGAGAGACTGAAGTCGGCCCTTTCTCCAATTCCGAGCCGTGCGGCGCCACAATCCATGCGGAGTTTAGATGCTCTGCAACGCAGACGCACAGCGCGCGTTCACACTCTGGATAACGGAGAGCACTCAACCACACGTAATGCGCGAGAATGCCGGCGTCGATCGCGCTGTTTTCCGGATCGTCCGCGTCCGGGACGGTACTTAGCTTCGCCTGATTCTCGAAGATAGCAATCCCGGTAAACGGTTTCGGTTTTGCGCGCATGCCGAAGCGCGCAACCAACACATGGGGACGCGCACGGCGCAATACTTCCGACGAGGCCCATTGCACAAATGCATTGGAAAAGATGAGTGAGCCATTCCCGGTTAGAAACAGCTCCACCACGAAGTTCTTTAGACGATCCTTTCCGGCGAGCTCTCGCGGCCAATACGCAGACCAGTCCTGCGCACGCAGGGCGTTCATCGTTTCTGAAGCTGTGTGCGTGTCGCGCGGAATGGTATTCAGATCAGCAAGAAACTTCTCTCGGAAGGGATTCAACAACTCCCAGTTCAAGTAGGAGACGGACGCAGGCTCACCCGACTGCACCGCGCTCCCGCCCTTTGCTGCCGCATCGATCAGCCACCTGTCTGTAGCGGTTGTATCAGCTTGCGGACTCAGAATGCCAGTCTTCTCCTGCCCGTTCACCACTAGTTCGAAGAACCGGCGCGAATCGCCTTCAATCGTCACCAAGCGTCCTTGCGCCTGCCATTGTTCCCATGCGGTCGCGGAATCGAACGGAAGATAAGCGGGAAGCATGGTAACAATCAAGCGATTCCCGAGCGGCGCGGGAAAAGTCGTTGAGCGCGCGCGGGCATCGATTTCCGCGAACAGGTCTTTCACGGCAAGCCGCCACTCTGCGTAGTATTCCGAGCGCGCCAGTTGCCCGGAGTTCTCCATGGAGTTGACCGTTCGCGAAAAGCTCCAGTGCGCCACTCCCATCCTTGCTTCGATTGCGCGAAGCTTCGCTGTCACCGCATCCAGTTCCGCCGGCGTGAAACTATCCGCACCGCGCAGAAAACTCTGAATCTGCCTCTGCTCAAACGGGAAGAGCATCTCCCACTGGGAAAGCTGCTCATTGAAGCTTGGCTGCAACGTCAGCGGAAGCCGTTCCACGGTCCGACGCCATTGGGCAAGCTCGGCGTCTTGCTTCGCTTCCTTCAGGTCTGCTTCGTGCGCGATCACAGCCGTATCTCCGGCAGAGCGCGTCCCTGCATGGTTTGCGTGTTGACGCCGAACAATCCGGCGATAGTCGGGCACACATCAACCAACCTGACTGGCCGCTCTATCACGTTGCTACGCCGGGCGCCCGCGCCGAGGCACATCATCCACGTCAGCCGCGTCGAATCGTTATCCAGCCTGTGATTGAAGAATCCGTTGGTCGGCGATCCATCGAGGTCACGACCAAACTCTGGCATGACGAATAGCGTTGTCCTGTCCCGATACGCCGCATTCGACTGGATCTCGGCCCAGAGTTCATGAAGCAGTCTGTCCATCGTACGAATCCCCGCCAGGTGCAGTGAGTAGGATCCAAAATGTGCGACCTCGACATCGGAAAACGTCACGACAAGAAAGTCAGGTGCAAATTGCCGCATCACTTCCGTCGCCACGAGAAATGTGAAATCATCCCCTGTTACCGGCGCGCTCGCTTTTACCAACTGCTCGATGGCCTGCAGCATCGAACTCCGCACCGAAGCGCTCAACGCGGAAGTTTCACCCTCCACCGACCAGCCGAGGCCCTCGTAATTGCTGGCCTCGAGCATGGATGCCAATTCCGGCTGCATGGAGACGCGATCGGCGGTGTGGGCTGCTCGTCCTTTCGCGGCAGCGTTCACCACGGCATTGATCAGGAGCTGCTTCGGGAACAGTACGTTGGCGCCGTAAGGAACGCCATACTCCGCCATCGAGCTGGCGCCGATTCGGTTGGTGAGCGCCTTGTTGCTTGAGATCAGCCACACGTCATCCTGGGCCATCTTCAAATGCTTGCGCAAGTATTCGAAGATGGTAGGGCTCGCCGGCGGTACCTTACCCCAGTCATCGACCCTTTGCCAATTCCCGGTAAGGATGCTGGAGATGGTGTTGTAATGCGAAGTTACGCCGTCGTTGCGAACGGCGGGAAAGAAAACACTCCGGGGGAGAAGGTCCTGGTGGAGATGGGGGATATTCGCGAACCCTTTTCCGGAAAAGGTCTCGGCCCGTCGGACACCGCCGCATGCAACGACGATGACCTTCGGTCTGTCCGTGTGCCCCGTCTTGTTTATCCGCGCACCCGCGGGTAACGGTAGCGATTCCGCAACGACCAGCCCAGCGAGGAGCCTGAGAAGGTTGCGTCGTGAGACATCCATTTGCGATCTCCCAGCAGATGGATATTATTCCTGCAAGTCCCTCAACAAGAGTGACTCAGATCACTGTGTCCCGGCAGTGCGGCGCCCACTCACGCCTGCGAGGTAACTCTCTTCAGCCAAGGAAAAAGGCATCTCCGTTCGCATAGCGACGGAGATGCCCACCCGGTTAAACCAACGTGAGATTAGAAGCTGACGCGTGCCGCGACCTGGATCACCCGCGCATCAGGAATCAAAGCTGAGAAACGTGTCGAGTTGATGGATTGGCTGGTCGATCCGGAAAGACCTGTTCCCGGATTACTGAAGCTCGGATGATTGAGCACGTTAAAGCTGTCTGCACGGAGCTGCAGAGTGGACTCGCGAAAAGGAAGCGTGAAGTTCTTGAAGAGCGACATATCAACCCGGTTGAGCCCTGGGCCGATAACGCCTTGGCGTCCGCGGGGTCCGGAAGGCTGCAGGCCCGCTTCGGCTACGTTGATGAAGTTGTTAGTAGGATCGGTAGCAGTCAAGACGGCGCGAGGAGGATTCTTGAACGCGCATGGATTGAACCATTGCTTGAGAGTCCGGGTCTTGGTTGCGCAATTGAACTGCGGTTGGGTCGCCGGATCGGCGGTCCCACCAGGAGACATAGGATCGCTGATACGGATGGGATAGCTGGAGCCCTGGTTTGTGGATGTGATGAAGATTGGATCTCCGGTTTGTGCCTGGAAGGTGAGACTCGCCTTCCACTGGCCGACCAGCGCATTCGTAATGGCTCCCTTGTTGGCAAACTGCCTGCCCTTACCGACGGGGAGCTCGTATTGTCCGTTCAGGGTGAAGCGGTTGCGTACATCCTGCGTACAGCTCCCGTAGTCATACCGAAACCCCAGCAAGTTTGGATTTCGGTAGCCACCGTAGCCGCTTTGTCCGATCGGGCCGAAGGCATCGTCCAAGCAGTGACCCCATGTGTATCCGGTGAGGAAATACAAGCCATGACTGGCCTTTTTATCGACTTTCGCCTGCAAGGAGTCAAACCGGCCGACTCCAGCGCTCGCGACATTTACGACGCCGAAGTCGTGGAAGGGCTGATAGAGCTGTCCGTCTTGTCCGCGCGGGACGTATCCCGCATAGGTGTTGGCGTTGTAGCTGACCCGAAGATGCTTGCTCTGGTTTCCTTGATAGCCCATGGTGAAGGTCATCGTATCGGTGATGGAACGCTGCAAGGAGAGATTGTACGAGGCCGTGTAGGCACTCTTCGCGTTCTGGTCCTGCGCATAGATCGTCCCAATGCCGGATGCGTTTGCCAGGGCTGCAGGGTCGTTCGCGGCCGCGCCGAAACCAGTCTCGAGTGTCTGACTGTTGGTCGGACAGGTCACAACTCCAAGAAGGTTGTAGCACTGGTTCGGAACTGGGTTAAATGAGGCGTTGACGAAGAACGGAGCATTGTTAGCCAGGTTGAGACCCAAGCCGATGTTTTCCATGCCCCCGTAGAAAATTCCTCCCCCGGCGCGCAGAACAGTCTTGTCATCGAGCAGGTAGGAGACACCGATACGGGGAGCAAAGTTGAGCTCCCGAGGATTCACTAGGGATTCGTTCGAAGTGTTCTGGATGGAGATGTGATTGGCCGCAAGGGTGTTGACCCAGTTAGCCGCCTGTGGGAAGTTCTTCTGCTGAGTAGGAATGAGGTATGTTCCGGTTCCCTGGTTCATCCCTGTGTAGGTGCCGTAGAAGTTGGCTTGGTAATCATGAAGCTCCCGGATCGGCTGAGTATACTCCCAGCGAAGACCCAGGTTCAGAGTCAACCGGCGGTTCACCTTCCAATCGTCGTTGGCGAACACAGAGTAGTACCAGCGAAGATCGGTAAACGGAGTGACTGTATTCATGCCGGAGTCGTGCATCTGATCAAGCAGGAAATCGGCGATGCCGGAGCCGGTGACCGCATTCGGCTGCCCGGGATCGGATGTGTAAGTGCCGTTGAAATTTTGGTAACCGATACCGTTCGGCGGCTGCAGACCGTAGAAACGGGCATGCTGAAAGTTGATACCGCCCCTCAGAGTGTGGGGCCCAAGCACTTTCGTGACATTGTCAATGATCTGGGCTACGTTCTGTTTTTCGTCCGATGGCTCATACGACGGAACGCCGATCCCGCTCAGGTATCCACCGAAATTGATGTTCGGGAAACCGCCAAGTGTCGGGCCGGAAGGAATGCCGCCCAGGCCGTACTTCGCCGCGATATTGGTGGCGCTCCCTGCTTGCAGATAAGAGGCGTGCAGCCAGTTGAACCCTAAACGAAATTCGTTCGAAAGGGTCGGGCTGAAGAAGTGCGTTTCGCTGAAGACACCGCTTTTGCCATAGTTTGAGTTTTGGCCGTCACCACCGTAACCGCCGCCATCGAGCACTCCAAGAGGAGGAGTGAATGTGGTCGGATTATTGGAGTAGCTGTAGCGGCCGAACATTTGGTCCTTGGGCGAGAAGTTGTAGTCGAGCCGCGCATCATACTGCGTGGTATTGTTCGTGGTGGACGTTGCGGGAACGGTGTAATTCTGCAGCACCTGGTGCGGTCCGCCCTGATTCGGAAGCGGAAACAGACCCAGGATGCTCTTGGCAATCGAATTGACATTGCCCGGGCAGATGGCATTCTGAACGCCGTTACAGGACAGGTAGCGCGGGGCGTATCCGGGAGCATCCGTACCGCCGATGGTCGTGGTAACGTTTCCACCAGCTTGATAAAGGGGGATCGCCCCATTGCCCGAAGTATTGCCGGGATCGAGCAGCTCGGAGAAGTCGCCGGTCCGCTCCAAGGCCGTGGGCACCGTGTAATTCTGCTGCTGCGGCACGTAGCTCGAGACTCGCGCGCCCTGCGCATCGGCAAAGAAAAAGACCTTATCTTTCCAGATGGGCCCGCCCAGCGTGGCGCCAAAGATGTTCTGATGGTACGCGCTGCTCGTGGAGCTGAAATAATCGCGCGCGGCCATGCGATCGTTGCGCAGATATTCCCATACGCTTCCATGGAAGGTATTGCTACCGCTCTTGATGGACGCGTTGATGGCGGCGCCCGTCGAACGGCCAAGCTCGGCGCTGTAGTCGCTGCTCTCGACCTTGAACTCTGCCAGTGCGTCAGGAGGAGGCCGCACAGCGTAGGTCGCACCGTTAAGGAAGTCCTGCATGTTTGAGTTGTTGTCGACCCCGTCGAGAACGAAGTTGTTCTGCGATACGCGATTGCCGTTGGAGGTGAAATCGCCCGCCCCGGCCACTTGCCGAAATCCCTGATTCGGCGCGGCAACACCGGTGGTGAACTGAGCTGCAAAGACATAGTTGCGGTCATTCAGAGGCATGTCGTCGATAACCGAGGCCGAGAAGACTTGTCCGGTCGAAGCCTGCTGTGTCTGGAGCGCATCTGCATCAGACGTAACCGTGACAGTCTCACTCACAGCCCCGGGATGAAGGACGAAGTTCAGCCCCAAGGTCTGACCGACATCAAGTTGGAAGTTCTGTCGCGTCTGGGAGGCAAACCCTGGAGCGGATACAGTCAGTGTGTACTTACCAATCTTCATCGGAGTGAAGGTGTAGACACCGGATTCACTTGTCTGCCTGGTCAGTGTGAGCCCTGTGTCGTTATTGGCGAGAGTTAGAGTCGCTCCTGCGATTACATGGTCCTGAGAATCTCGAATGATTCCATTAACAGTTCCCTGGTCGACCTGAGCCTGAACCGCTATGGTTCCTAACCACAGCACGAGCAAAGGCCACAGCCAACGATGAGCGGAGAGATTCAGTTTGCGTCTGCTCACAACATTTCTCCTTTTTATAAGAACGTACCCAACGGCTGAGGAAGAAACTATTACCGCCCGCTTCCTCAGTCACTATTTTGACCATTTTAACCGATTATGAACACTTTATCCAAAAAAATTGATTTGTTAATCACTTTTTGGATGATTTATGGTTGTGATGATCAGAACGCACAGGAGACCAGCTCGGACGGGACCCACTCGAAAGACCGAATCCAGATTGGCTAGACGAGCCGGGTCTTGCCGGAAAGCTCCTTCTCGGCCGAAACCTGCGGGCGGACTCAGCTCTCACCACTTGTTCGTCTTATTGATCAGGATGCCGAAACTTGGAATCGGCCTGATCAGGATGGGATGGTCACCGAATATTCGGCACTGTCTGGAGATCCTGCCCAATTCCGCCTTGGGACGGTCGGCAATTTCAACTAGTGAACGGACTCTCGATCTGTTCGCGTGTGCGGGGTAGAAGGTGCTGTCCGTCGCGAGACTGGCCACACTCAGACAGTATGCCAGCCATTGTCTGAATGCGATCCGCAAGAAAAGGCAAAAGTGTTCCGGATTCGGATCGTTTCTGACGTAGGGATGCGTGACAATGCCGGGCTCGAGTCTGCTTTGCAACCTGTCGGGCATTCTGGAGCGTAAGCCCGCCTGCGACTGCAACTTCGATTCGCTCAGACGCCTGCTCGACCAACCCCGCCAGGGCGAAAACCCCGGAGAGAACATCCGGAGAGCCCCCCGAGCTGAGAACGCGTCCGCATCCGGTCGCAATTACGTCCTCAAGGGCTTCCCGCTTGTCGGCCGTGGCGTCGAAAGCCCGGTGAAACGAGACTTCCAGCGGGAATGCCATCTCGACGAGCGATTGCGTGTGGTCAATATCGACGGTATAGTCCGGGTTGAGGAAGCCCAGAACAACTCCTGCCACGCCCAATTGCCGCATGTGCTGCAGAGAAACGGCTACAGCGGCATAACTTTCAGAAGAGTAGACAAAGCTTCCCGCCTGGGGAAGGAGAAGCACGTGCACTGGAAGGCCGCTCTGCTGCACTGCGGCTTTGACGAGTTCGGAAGCGGGCGTAACCCCTCCCACCTGGAGAATGGAGCAAAGTTCGATTCGATCCGCACCGCCGGTCCGAGCCGACAGGCAAGCTTCCAAAGATTCTGCGCACAATTCAAAAACGATTCGTTTAGTCAACAGAGAACCTGCGAAATGTAATCAGGCGTGCTTTGAGGTATTCCTCGGGACACGATTCTTCAACTGGATGGAGGTTCTTCTCACTGCCCCCCTCCGCTACACGTTGCTATATTGAACTACTTGCAAAATCCAGGCAGCGGGGA
>PLXP01000229.1 GCA_003151435.1 Acidobacteriaceae bacterium | reverse complement strand
TAGTGTAGTGTCTCAAGCAGATCGTCTTTTATTGAGGGCGGTCTTAGCTCGAGTGACCTTTTCCAGGATGTCGTTTGCTTTCGCGGTCCAGATGAAGGGCTTGGGATTCTGATTGTGGCCGTCGATGTAGTCTCCGATGGCCATGATGAGCTGTTCGAGATCCTGAAAGACGCCGCGCCGAAGGCGGTTGTGGGTCAGGTCACGGAAGAAGCGTTCCACCATGTTGAGCCATGAAGCCGAGGTGGGCGTGAAGCACACATGGAAGCGCTTATGCGTCTCCAGCCAGCGTTGCACTCGTTCATGCTTGTGCGTCGAGTAGTTATCGCAGATCAAGTAGATTTCTTTGTCTGCGGGGACGGTCTGATCGATCATGCGCAGAAACCTCAGCCACTCCTGATGGCGGTGCTTCTGCTGGCATAGGCCGTAGACCTCGCCATTGGCGGTGTTGAGCGCGGCGAACAAGGTGGTCGTGCCGTTGCGTTTGTAGTCATGCGTCATGGTCTGGCCGCGCCCCTTTTTGAGAGGCAGGCCGGGCTGCGTGCGATCCAGCGCTTGAATCTGACTCTTCTCATCCACAGACAACACCAGTGCATGCTCGGGAGGGTTGAGATAGAGTCCGACAATTGCCTCCAGTTTGTCGGCGAAGTGTGGATCGTTACTGACCTTGAAACTGTCCACGCGGTGCGGCTTGAGGCCGTTAGCCCGCCAGATACGCGACACCGATGCCTTTGAAATGCTCATCTCTTTGGCCATCGTGCGCGTAGACCATTGCGTGGCGTTGGCCGGCGTACTCTGCGTGGTTTTTGCAATCACGGTTGCCGTCACTTCTGGGGAGATCGACGGTTTGCGTCCGGGACGGGGCGCATCTTTCAGAAGACCTTCGAGGCCTTGCTCGAGAAAACGTCCGCGCCAGAGCGTGACCATGCGAGGAGCAACCTGGAGAGTCTTGGCGATCTGCTTGTTCTGCAGCCCCTCACTCGCCAGCAAAACGATGCGGCTGCGCAACACCACACGGGCCGCCGTCGAACGACCACGCGCTTGCTGTTCCAGCTTGCGCCGGGTCTCTTCGGTTACAACAACGGGATAGGCAACGCGCATATCGAGGTCTCCTCATCATAAGATGAGCCCCGATACATAATAGACTCTATTAATGAGACACTACACTAGGNNCTAGGTGCTTCGAAAGAGCGCCCTCGCGAACTTCTACGTGGCCCGATTCTGTTTTTCAATCCCCTGCACCTGCGGCATCCCCTCGCAGATCGAGCCGTGACGGGAATAGTAGACTTTGTCTGGCTCAACCACCGCCGCACCCACCCGTACCACGAAAGCTACCCCGGACAGAAAACGCAAAAACGCCCGTTTCTGTAAACGTCTATTGGGTAGGAGCTTGTCAAAGGCATCAATCCGCAGTTGCGGATGTAGCCCCTTCCAAACGGCGAGCGGTTACGAATATCCGGAATTGGCAACAGCAGGTCGCGGCGGGAACGAAGGAATCGGTAGCCACAAAAGAAAAAGCCTCGGTCGATGCAGCATGAGTCCAGCCCATACAAATCCAGGTCACAGTGGGTACACGATTCGTTGAGACTGCCAATACGGCAGTTCTTATGCCCGCCCTTATCACGCCTTATAAATTACAGACAAAGGTCACACTCCGGCCCCTCGCAGAAAGTCTGCTACTGCGTCGACCGCTAAAGGCTTGCAGAAGTAATAACCTTGAATCCCGTCACAATGATGTACCCGCAGGAACAACATTTGGGCTTCGTCTTCGACGCCTTCCGCAATCACCTTGAGCTTCAGTTGTTTTGCCATGGCGATGATGGCGGTGGTAATCGCCGCGTCATCAGGATTCAGGGCGACATCCCGAATAAACGAACGGTCGATCTTGAGCTTGTTAATCGGAAAGCGTTTCAGGTAACTGAGGCTGGAATAGCCGGTCCCAAAGTCGTCAATCGCGAGCTTCAACCCAATGACCCTTAATTCCTGAAGAACCGAGAACGTCACGTCTGCATCCGATAGCAGGAGGCTTTCCGTCAGTTCCAGTTCGAGGTATTGCGAAGCGAGGCCGGTCTCTAGAAGCACCTTGCCGATCAGTTTGCTGAAGTTCTCTTGGCGAAACTGTACCGCGGACACATTTACGGCCACCGGCACTGCGAGAAGCCCCTCATCTTGCCATTTCCGGGCTTGAGAGCATGCAGTCCTCAAGACCCATTCACCGATACGCAGGATCAGGCCGCTGTGCTCCGCAATTCCAATGAACCTATCCGGTGGCACGAGGCCCAGTTCCGGGTGTTGCCAGCGGAGGAGAGCTTCCAATCCTGTGATCCTTCCAGTGCCAATATCCATCTGCGGTTGATACACCAGAAAGAATTCGTTTCTCTCAAGCGCCAGTCGCAAGCTGCTTTCCAAGGTCAATCGCTCCACAATCTGAGCGTTCATGTCCTCAGTAAAGAACTGAAAGTTGTTACGCCCCCGATCTTTGGCGCAATACATGGCCGCATCCGCATTTTTGATCAGGGTTTCGCCGTCCGCACCGTGTTCCGGGAAAATGCTGATGCCGAGGCTGCAAGTCATGCTAAGGGAGTGACCTTGAACGGCGAATTCAACGGTCATTGTATCCATGAACCGCTTAGCGGCAACTGCTGCGTCGGAGATGTCCTTTACACCGGTGAGCACGATGAGGAATTCATCCCCGTTTAGCCGCGCGACGTTTAGACGAGCCACCGTGTCGTGTTCACGCGCACATCCCTCAAGCCGTTTTGCGACTTCTTGGAGGAGAAGGTCGCCGAGCGAGTGTCCGAACGCGTCGTTGACGTCTTTGAACCTGTCGAGATCGAGGAACAGAAGCGCAACTTTCTCCTTGCGCCGACGAGCACTGGCGAGCGCCTTTGTTAATCGATCCTGAAGAAGAGTTCGGTTGGGCAACCCCGTAAGAGCATCGTAGTAGGCTAAGTGTTGGACCTTTTCCTCGGCGGCTTTGCGATCCGTGATGTCCGCAACAGTGCCTTCGTAATACAGCGTAGCGCCGCTGGCGTCGCGGACCACGCGCGCATTTTCCAGCAACCATATCTTGCTGCCGTCCTTACGATAGGCTTGATACTCGAAGTTATGAACGCTCCCGTTCTCCTCCACCAGGCGCTTGAACAGTTCGCGCGCCCCCGGATCGACGTATCCCTGGTTGGCGACGTCGGTGCGGTCGGCCATCAACTCCGCCGGGGAGTCGTAGCCAAAGATCCGGGCCTGCGCCGGGTTCGCGCTCAGAACTCTTCCCTCTGGGGTGGTCTGGAAGATGCCGATCACGGTCTCTTCAAATATCCGCCGGTACTTTTCCTCCGCTTGCCCCAATGCCGCTTCCGTCTTCTTCCTCTCGGTGATGTCTTCAAACATTGTCCACAAATGAAGTTCATCTCCAAAAACAAAGGGCGCGAAGTGGGCGTTGACCCAAATCTCTTTGTCGAAGGTGGTGGTCAGGTGGACCTCGCGACTGCAAAGCGCTCCGGTTGCCAGCGCTTCCTCGGCCAAAGCCAGCAAGCCGGATAGCTGCCAGGACTGCAGGCGACGAAAGTTCTGCGCGGTTACCTGCTCGATACCGGCGCCGACCAATTGGGCGCAGGCAGGGTTGGAGACCACCGCATCACCGGAGGCCTTGTAGACGATGATGCCGAGCGGCGATGTGTCCAAGATCGTTTGCGTAAAGCGCAAGGCCTCGACCATTCTCTTCTCTGCCTGCTTGCGCTCGGTGATGTCGCGGACGGCGCAGACCACGTAATTGCGGTCAAGGTGGACGAGCTTCATGCTCACCTCCACCGGGAACGTTGAACCGTCCTTCCGTCGCTGTAGGGTTTGGAAGACTGCGGATCCGGATTTGCGTAATGTGTCGCCCAGTCTTGCCCGCACGGATTCGTCGACGGTGGGATCGATATCGTAAACACGCATGGACAGGAGTTCTTCGCGCGTGTAGCCCAGGCTTGAACAGGCCTTCGCATTCACATCAAGAAGGCGCATGGTTTCCAGATCGACGACCTGAATGGCATCGTTGGATTGATCGACCAACGAGCGGAAGAGCTTCAGCGATTCCTCGGCCCGCTTGCGCTCGGTGATATCGCGAACAATAGCTTGTAAATAAACTGCCTCAGGCGTCGAGCTCCGATTCAGGCTCACTTCCGCGTCAAAGGGGGTTCCGTCATGACGAAGATGCGCCCACTCAAAGACCTGGGGTAGACCATTCAACGCAGCCTGTATTTTCTCTGCCGCTTTTTCGGACGAAAGCCGTCCGTCGGGTTGTCTTGGCGGTGAGAACTCGACAGGAGAGTGGCCGACAATGTCGTCCTTCCTGCATCGGAAAAGAGTCTCAGCCCGATGGTTGCAGTCCGAGAATGTTCCTCCGTTTACAATCAAAATGGCATCGTGTGCCGTTTCAAACAGGGTCCTGAATGTAGTTTCGCTTTGCTGGAGCGCGGCCTCCATCCGGACACGCTCATCCCGCAGGGCCTTTTCTTCCAGGGCNNGTGCCGGTGACGAGAAGGAAGGGGATGTCTTGCGCGGATTGCTTCAGAATCTCCAGAGCCTCCGTTCCGCTCCAGCCAGGCATCCGGTAGTCTGAAAGAACAACATCGTAGGAGCTCGACTCGAGCTTGCGGGCATATTCCTCTCTGGTGCTCACCACGTCCGTGGCGATCTGATATCCCGCTTTCCGCAGCGTATGCAAGTAAAGCTCGGCGTCCTCCGGCACATCCTCCACACACAAGACGCGAAGCACCTTGGGCAAGGGCAGGTCGACGTCGCTCTTCGGATGTACTCTCGGGCCTTTCAAATTCATCGATCTCCGTTGGGAGGGGGCGGAGGAATATTGACCACCAGCCAGTAGAGGCCCAGGTGGCGGATGTCGTCGCGGAACTCCTCAAAGTCCACCGGCTTCTGCGCGTAGCTGTTGGCTCCCAGGTCGTAGCTGCGGATCAAATCATTCTCCTCCCGCGAAGAGGTGAGGATAATCACCGGAATCCTCCGTGTCCGCGTGTCGCTCTTCAAGGCCCGGAGCACCTCTATCCCGTCCACCTTGGGCAGCTTCAGGTCCAGCAGCACCAGGTGTACGGGGTGGTCAAACGACCGGTCCGCGTAGCTTCCCCGGCAAAACAGGAAGTCCAGCGCCTCTTCCCCATCCCGAGCCACATGGATACTGTTGCACAGCTTTCCTGCCCGCAGGGCATGCTGGGTCAGTTCCACGTCGTCCGGGTTGTCTTCCACCAAAAGGATTTCCGCTTCTCGGGTAAAGTCCGCCATCATGCTGCTCCTTCGACTTCAAGTCCGCGCCCCAGTGTAAAACTGAACATCGCGCCCTTGTCCAGTTCCGCTTCCGCCCACACCCGGCCGCCATGCTTGTGCACAATGCGTTGCACCGTTGCCAGGCCCACCCCGGTTCCCTCGAAGTCCTCCGGCCGATGCAGCCGCTGAAAGACGCCGAACAGCTTGTCGGCGTACTTCATGGAAAATCCGACGCCGTTATCGCGGACAAACACCAGTGTCTCTCCGTCCTGCTTGCGGGTCCCGACCTCGATGACGGCCTTCGCACGTGGCCGTGTGAACTTCAACGCGTTGCTGAGCAGGTTGGCGAACACCTGTTGGATGAGTCCCGCGTCGCACTCCACAAAAGGCAACTCCCCCACGCACCACTCGATCTCCCGGCCCTGCGCCGCCCCTTCCATGCCCCTCACCACCCTCTCCACCATGCCCTTCAGCCCCACGATTTCCAGTTTCAACTCCGTTCGCCCCACCCGCGACAGGCCCAGCAAATCGTCCACCAACTGTCCGGCCTGCCGCGCGCCCGCCCGGATGCGCCCGACCATCCGCTGCCCCTCGGCCGGCAGGTGCGGGGCAAACTCCTCTGCCAGAATCTTCGAAAAACCGTCCATGTGGCGCAGCGGCGCGCGCAGGTCGTGGGAAACGGAATAGGTAAAGGCTTCCAGTTCACGGTTGGCGCTCTCCAGAGCCAGGGCGCGCTCCTTCAATTCCGCGTTGAGCTGCTGGAGTTGCGCCTCGGCGCGCTTGCGCTCGGTGATGTCCTCGATGGCCAGAAGAATCGAATCAGTGCTGTTGCCCACTCGGAAGAGCTTGCGGGCACTGAGAAGCATGGTGCGGCGACCAATTCCCGGGAAGTCTTCCTCGACCTCGAAATCCTGAAACGAAGTGTGTTGCGGCAATATTTCTGCTAGCAGAGGCCGGAGCGCAGGAATATCCCACTGACCGTTTCCCAATTCGTAGAGTGGTTTGCCTTCGGTGTGCTGGGGCGTCACTTGGAACATCTGATAAAAGGAGCGATTGGCCGAATGCACGCGCAACCCCGCGTCCAGTACCAGCAGCGGCTTGCGCACCGTATCCACGATGTTCTCCGCATAGACGCGGGCTTTCTCGGTAAGTTCGAGCTCGCGTTGCAGGGCAGCGGCGTTTCGGCGCACCAGGAACAGGACTGCCGTGAGAAGCCCCACCAGCAATACGACAAGCGCCATAAAAAGTGCGAGAGTTTGTGCGTTGCTGGCGCGAAGTTCGTCGGAGCGGTGCTGCAAGAGTTGATTTTCCGCCGCCGCCATTTCCGCGATTGCGCCGCGGATCGCATCCATCGACCTCTTGCCTGGGCCTTCGCTCAGCGTCTGTTCAGCTGCGGACGGCCCCCGGGTCGTTCGCGCAACAATATTTGCCTCCGCTGTTCGTACCCTTAGAGAGATCAAAGGTTCCAGGGCGTCAAGCCGGCGCTGCTGCTCTGGATTATCCGCAGTAAGCTGCCGCAGGTGCTGGATTTCTTGCGGGACGAGTCGAACGGCATTGTTGAATGGTTCGAGATAGCTTTCCTCGCCCGAGATGACGTAGCCTCGAGAACCCGTTTCTACGTCCTGCATCAAGGAGAGGGTTGTATTGAGTTCCCCGAGTACCTCGTAGGTATGTTGCACCCACTGCTCGGCCGCAACGTTTCTTCTGCCCTGGCGGTAGGCGCCGAGACCGGCCAGCAACAGAACCAGCACGGCCAGCACGAAGCTGGGGAGAATCAGTTTGCTCTTCTGTATCTCTAGGAGAGTCACCGTGTGCTGGCCCACGCTTACCTAGATATTTCCCTAATTTAGGATAAATGAGGATGCCTCATCCTTGGTGAGTTCTTTTGTTTTTTGCGTCAAGGGTGGGGGCACACAAATTTTAACGACCCGGCAAAGGGTCGGCCTCCCGCCTAGTGTTTTTCAATAATTTATCCTGGCGGGGCGGAAGGATTCGAACCCCCAGTCAGCGCATATCATTAAAAAAATGCTATAACGTTCCTTTCGGTCGCGCATCTGCTCTTTGCCGCCACATCGCCGTAGTCGCAATTGTGGCGCCAACGCATTCAAAACCAGTCAAGGAAATTCCAAATCGATTTTCTGGCCGTCGGTCCCTTGCAGAGTTACCTATTGACCGGCACAGCGGAATGAACAGTTCAAGGTTGGCGGGACGGCGAACGTGGTCCCGGTAGAATTGCGGTCTTGGCGTTTACGAATCGAAGTTTCCCTTCAATGGCCTTGCTAAGTCAACGACCCAGCGTTCAGGCCGGTTCTGCTATTGTATTTCGCCTGGCGGAAACGGACATTCTATGATTGTTCATCGCGCAGTGCCTTAAAACGGCCTAAAGCGGCCCGTCACCGATTCTCACCCGCGGGCAAAGCCCGATTGATTCTCCGGAACTCCAGAAAGTGTATTTCAGGGATCGGCAGCACCAGAACTACACGACTCTCTCGATGCAGGAAGGTGTCAATGTCAAAGCTCACTGCGGGTACAGAGAAGAAATTCGAAGGCCTCTTCGAAGCGGCCCCGGATGCGACCGTAGTGGTCAACCATGAGGGCAAGATCGTCCTGGCAAACGCTCAAGCGGAAAGCTTGTTCGGTTACGGCCGCGAGGAGCTGCTGGGCAGTGCAGTGGAGATATTATTGCCGGAGCGCTTTCGGGGCGGGTATCGGGAACAGCGGGAGAACTTCTTTGCGAACCGACGAGCGCGGCCGATGGGCACTGGCCTTGAGTTGTACTGCTTACACAAGGATGGGCACGAGATTCCCGTGGAAATCAGCCTCAGCTCTTTGGAGACAGAGGACGGCGTACTGGTTTCCAGCGCCATACGCGACATCACCGGGCGCAAGCGGGCAGAGAGAGTCCTGCGCGAAGAGAAGATTCTGCTGTCACAGTCGCAGCGCATTGGACAAATCGGGAGCTGGAGTTTTAACCCGACCACCCTGAGCCTCACCTGGACGGAAGAAGCCTACCTGATCTACGGCGTTTCCCCGGACACGTTCAAGCCGTCGGTCGAGTCGCTGCTCGCAATGATTCACCCCGAAGATCGTGGTGCCATGCAAGAGTGGATCGGCGCCGCATTGGCAGGCCACGCCGCCAGCCTTCTGGAGTTTCGCGTCGTCCATCCCGACGGCTCCTTCAAAGTCTTAAGCGGCCAGGGCGAGCTCATTCCCGGCGACGATACCGGCCCCGCGCTCCTGGTCGGCACGGTTCAGGACATCACCGAGCGCAAGAGAGCGGAAGCGGCGCTCCGACAGAGCGAAGCCAAGTTCAAGACCCTTTTTGAAACGGCAAACGATGCCATCCTGATTATGAATGGGGGAACATTCTCGGACTGCAACCTGCAAACTGAGGCTCTTTTCCGATGCGGAAAGAACGACATTGTCGGCCACTCTCCTCTCGAGTTGTCACCGCCGAAACAGCCCGATGGACGGCTTTCGTCTGAGAAGGCTGCAGAGAAAATACAGGCTGCAGTGAGTGGTTTATCCCAAATCTTTGAGTGGACACTTGTTCGCCAGGACGGTACCACCTTTGACGCGGAAGTCAGCCTGAATCGGGGCATCACTCATGAGGCAGGGTATTTGCAGGCTTTCGTTCGCGACATTACCGAGCGCAAGCAGGCCGAGGAATCGCTGAAGCTCTTCCGGCTGTTGATCGATCAATCGAACGATGCCATTCAGGTCGTCGATCTGGAAACGATGCGCTTGCTCGATGTGAATACGAGGGTCTGTTCAAGCCTAGGCTACACGCGCGAAGAACTGCTGTCCATGCATGTTTACGATTTCGATCCCACGATCGACGAACCTGCGCACGCAAAAGTGAAAGAGGATTTGCGGAACTTAGGATTCACGATCATCCAGGCCATACATCGGCGGAAGGACGGTTCAACGTTCCCGGTGGAGGTGAGCATGAAGCTCGTCCACCTTGACCGCAATTACGTGGTCTGCGCCATCCACGACATCAGCGAGCGCCAGCAGATGGAAAGTGCTCTCAAAGAGGCAAACGCCAGGTTAAGAATGGCCCTTGGAGAATCGGAGGAACAGGCTCGGGAGGCCGTCAAGCTCACCGAACTTGTCGATATCCTGCAATCCTGCCATACCGCCGAAGAAGCCTACCAGATCATCGAGCGCACTCTGCCGGCGACTCTATCGTCCCCTGCCGGGGCCCTGTGCATGACCACCGCCTCCCGAAACATGGTGGAAACAGTGGCCGCCTGGGGCAACACCGTCGTCACCGAAAAGGCGTTCGCTCCCGATCAATGCTGGGCTCTGCGGCGCGGCAAAAATCACCGCGTGAACAATGCGGCCTTACCCTTGCGGTGCGCGCATGTGAGCGAATCGCTGGCCGGCGGCTACCTCTGCGTTCCGCTGGCAGCGCAAGGAGAGACGCTCGGAGTGCTTTGCCTGGAGAATCCATCCCAATCCCCGAATCCTCCCCTCGGATCCCCGGAGCATCAAACGGAAGCTCTCATCCTCCAGGCCAGCACCGTGGCAGAGCGTATTTCCCTGGTGCTGGCGAACCTGAGTGTTCGAGAAGTACTTCGCAATCAGTCCATTCGAGATTCATTGACAGGACTCTTCAACCGCCGCTTCATGGAAGAATCGCTGGAGCGAGAGGTGCGTCGTGCCGCCCGCAACAAGGAGGGTGTGGCGCTGCTCATGCTCGACCTCGATCACTTCAAACTGTTCAACGATACCTTTGGCCATCAGGCAGGGGACGTGCTTCTGCGTGGATTCGGCGATTTTTTGAGTCAGGGGACGCGCGGGCAGGATGTCGCTTGCCGTTATGGCGGAGAAGAGTTTCTTATCGTTCTGTCCGGTGCATCCGTAGATGCCGCCTGCAAGCGGGCGGAACTCCTGCGGGAAGATCTCAAACAGTTGACCGTGCGGCACGCTGGTCAGGTTCTGGGAAGAGTCACTGTTTCCATCGGCGTGTCAGCCTTTCCCGGCCACGGCGCAACAGTGGAAGAGTTGGTGCGTGCGGCAGATAAAGCTCTTTACCGCGCCAAGGAGGAAGGGCGCGACAGAATCGTTGTGGCAAGCCTCGTGAGCACCGGAAGTTAAGCCCCTCAGGGCCGATGATCCTGCCGCGGGTAAAGCCATTGGCCGCTTCTCACAGGGCAACGAACGAAGAGATGTTGCCCTGATTGGCTTCTGCCACACTGCTGCGGGTCCATCTTTTGAGATGGAGGATAGAGCTGCGCTCGACCATCTCCGTTATCGCCGCATACTTAAGCCCATGGAGTACCTCATCGCGCGGTTCGTGTTCTATAAGGAGGCCCGTAAGTGTGGCTCGTTCCTGCGGGGTGGCCATGCCGGATATATCGCGCGACAGCCAGAGAGCCGTAAACACTCCCCTTACACAAAAGGTAATATTGAATTTGAACGGGTAGTGAGGGGTTGGCGAAGTAGTGTCCCTGTGCTTGACCTGCGCCTTAAGAGGTAATACGTTTATGGCAAATGACTCGATCGACCAAAACGG
>PLXP01000202.1 GCA_003151435.1 Acidobacteriaceae bacterium | reverse complement strand
CGGCTCATGCGAAAATCGAAGACCGCCCCGCCGCCCGGCGTGCCGTACTGCCTGAGTCGAGTGGCGCGGAGGGATTTCACCTCCGCGCTCTCCCAGAACTGGACGTGAGCCTCTCGACTCATCCAGCTCCTATCGTCCAACCGCGGCACCAAGTTGCCAATGCGGAAGTAGGCTTGGCTGGCGCGATTTCCACCGCTCCAGCCAATCCCATGCCCGCGTTGCATGCATCCTGAGCCACTTGTATTTGCGACGCGCCCAGCGAACCACAAGCTCATCGACCATGCTCAACGCCCGATGCAGGGTTGACGGACAGAAGCGCCCATAATAGTTGATCCAACCGCGAACAACCGGTTGAAGCCACTTCACAAGGTCTCCTATAGCGAGATCGCTGCGATGCGGCAACTTCCAACGATGCAAAACCAGATGCATCGCCTTTATTGCCTTCGCACTGACCGCAGGCGAGAAACTGACAAACAATTCACCAGAACGGTTCTTCACCCCACGGGGCCGGAACGTATGGCCCAGAAAGTCGAAGCTTTGCTCTGGATAATTGCCCCGTCGATTCGCATCCTTGCAGTACACGATCTTGGTCTTTTGCGGATGCAGTTCCAACTTGCATTCCGCAAACCGTTGCTGAAGCATGTCCAGCACTTTGCGGGCTTGATCTTCGCTGTCGCAATGGATGATAGCATCGTCCGCATAGCGCTCGAACGAACAGGCAGGCAACTGCCGCTGCATCCACATGTCGAACGTGTAATGCAGAAACAGATTCGCTAAAATTGGGCTGACCACTGAACCTTGTGGCGTCCCTTTCTCGCGTTTAACCAAGACTCCATCCGGCATACACACGGGCGCTTGCAGCCATCTCTCGATGTACAGCAACACCCATGCACAATCCGTATGATGTCGCACTGCTCGCATCAAAAGTTCCCAATCGATTTCATCAAAGAAACTCCTGATGTCCAGATCCAGCACCCAGTCGTGACGCCAGCATCGCTGCCGGGCCACAGCCAGCGCATCATGTGCCGACCTACCGGGACGATACCCATAGGAGTCCTTATGGAACACAGGTTCCAATATCGGCTCCAGGTATCGCTGAACCACCGTCTGAGCGACGCGATCCGAGACAGTCGGAATTCCGAGCGGCCTCGTTCGTCCTCCCTCCTTCGGTATGTCCACCCGGCGCACTGCGGGCGGGAAGTAACTGCCGGACGACATCCGATTCCAGAGTCGATAAAGATTGTTCTTCAAATCTTGTTCGAACGCCGCAATCGACTCGCCATCGACTCCCGCAGATCCTCGGTTTGCCTTCACCCGCTTGTATGCTTCCCATACATCGCGCTTCGCAATACAAAACGGTTTCGCTTTGTCCACAGAAGTCCTTCCCTTTCGGGTTGCTCCTATAACATTGCCGGACGACGACGCCCCTTCGATCCAGTCCCATTACAGAACCTTCAACTCTATTACGGGCGTCTCCGCCCCTGTGCCCCGCATCGGTACTCTGGCCCTCGCAGAGTCTATCTGCTTAAGCTTCTCCCTTCGCATCGGAGCGACAGGTTCCCACGTTCCTCACTGAAGCCAGGATCAAACTCACGCCGCCTTAATGCCGGATGCCGGTTGGACAGTAAACAGGTATCCTCCAACCTTATCCCGGAGCAGCTACCATACCCCGGTTTCGACATCATCTTCACCTTTCGACATGTCATCAGCGGTTCAGTTGCATTCGTCTTTTTGATCCGTACCTAACAAGGTCGTTGCCTTGCCTTTTCCTTCAACGCTCACCACAATGGCTCTTAACCACTGCAGCTTGAGGTGGTTTGAAACCAACTCCTGCAAGCCGGTTCCGAGGGGCCTTCCCTCATCTTCAGTGAAGCATTGCCTCCGTCTAAACTACGGCGGTTGCATTCGTGGCACACGGTAGGCTTGATGGTTCTTGCCGCGCTTATCATGCATCTGCACGTCGACCGGAGTTTCGTCGGCCTGGATGTAACCGCTGGCCAGCAACTCCCTGCGCATGGCGCCGACCACCGGGGAGAGCATCTCGCCGACCGTCATCACCCAGCCGCACATCGTGGCCCGCGCGATCTCGATGCCCGCATCGCGCAGCAGGATGGCGCTCTGACGATAGAGCGGGCAGTGATTGGCATACTTGCCGACGATGGTGTCGATAATCACCTGGTCGGCAACCAGGCTCTTGTCGATGATGCGCGGCGGAAGCGGCGCCATGGCCACGCCCTGCTCCTCGCACTGCTTGCAGGCACGCTTCTCGCGCTTGATGACCTCGACGTAATACTCGGCCGGCTTGACGTTGAGCACTTCGCTCTGGTCGTAGCCGATGACGGCAGTTTGCCGACCGCACTTTCCGCACACGCACTGCTCGGCCGTGCAAGCGACGATCTTCTCCACGCGCGGCAGATCCGCGGGAAGGGTCTGCCGGCCGGGATGCGCGCGCCGCTGCCGCTTCTTCTCGCCGTCCGGCGCCGGTAACGCCTCGCGCTCGCTCTCCGCCTGAACTTCCTGGTTCGAGACGCCCGGCTCTTCCTCCAGCAACTGCAGTTGGAGATTACTCAGCTTTTCACTGCCCGGTCCGTACTTGGCGATCCGCCGCAGACGCAGATGCTCTTCCAGAACCTGAATCTTCAGCCGCGCATACTCCAGTTCGCGCGCGTCCGATTCGATCTTCCTCGACTGGGTGTCAAGTTGTTGTGCTTGAGTCTCGATCTGTTGTTGTAACTGTGCGACGATGGCGACGACAACAGGATCGGAGTGTGGAGGAATCGACAGTGAAGGAGGCGCACTCACGATGCCTCTTGAATAACATGATTCCCTGTGGATAAGTGAGCGAAATGTGCAGTGTTTATGCTGGTATCCGTAACTTACATGGTTCATCCGCGAGTGGTTTGCGATACCATTTCCGCCGCCGGGTCTGGTTGAGATCGATGCCGCCCAACAACAATGCCAATTCCTCGTGGCTCAGCACGATCTTCTCCGCTGTTGTGTCTTTGCCTGGCCAGCGAAAACATCCGCCGTCAAGCTTTTTCGCGCATATCCATAGCCCGCTGCCGTCATACACCAGCAACTTCAAGCGATTCTTCCGCGCGTTGGCAAACAGGAAAACGTGGCCGCTTTCCGGATCGCAGCCCAGCGTGTCGCGCACCAGACCGTAGAGACCGTTGAAGCTTTTCCTCATGTCGGTCGCCCCGGTCGCCACGTAAATCCGCGTCGCCGGCCCAAAACCAAACATCGTCCTACTCCTGTTCCACAACTTGAAGCAGCCGCCGCAAGGCTGCCGCGTCGAATCCGCTGCCCACGCCGATCCGTCGCCCGTTCGGCAATTCCACCCACAGCGCACTGCCGCCGCTTGCCGAAGCCGATATGCCCCTCAACACCTCCACCGCCACCAGTCGTCCTTCACCGCTCTGTGTCGCGCGGCAGTGACGCCGCCGGTACTTGTCCAACGCCGCCACCGTCAATCCGCGGCCAGCGCAGAACGCCTGCCGTGTTAAGCCGCTCGACTCAAACTCTCGAACCAACTGCTCCGCTTCCACACGGCTCCGCCCCCGCCGCACCAATCCCACCGTTACATCGCTCATGCCCTCAGTCCATCACAGACCCACTACACAAAAACAGGTGTGTTGCTCTGACGGATACGGTTGACACATCGTAAGCGACCAGAACCGTCATGGATGCGCGATGAGTCTGGCCTGCCATACGCCACAAAAAGTACCGGCCGAGTCACCCACGCACTCTCCACCAGCGATCAGGCTGACGCGGTGTTACGTCAGACTTACAAATATTGCAGTCGTAAGCGGAGGAATCACAACTGTACCAGATACTCGGTCGAATCTTGCTTTCCGAGCAACCGGGTCAAAAGAAGTCCTTAGGACAGGATGCAATCGCAGATGCAACTTACGGAGGGCTACAGACGTTATCGTCTGTTGTGAAAGTGTAGCGTTGAAAACAACCACGACATGTTTGTAGTCACCATTTGTTCCCTCGCCTGAGTCGAGCATCATGACGATTGTCCCTGGAATGTGTTCGGGCCCAACATTGAGAAAATGCAAATGCGTTTCTATCTCGCGGCTGGTAGGCATTCGAAAAAGGGCCGCACTATAACGAATCTTCAGAAACTCTCGAAAAGTCGTTTCTGCAAGTCGAATGTCTTCAGGAGCAGGTCTCAACGATGGATCGGAGAGAAGCGGCCGCTCCACTTCCCAACGCATTTGGTTATGCCCTGCGAGCGGAAGCCCCGTTCCCCAGTTATTGGTCTTACCACTCCAATCGATGTGGTTGAACCAGTCCCCCGAGTCGTAACTGTCCGAGTCCATATCTTTCGAGCGCAAGAGATCGTCTCCGCCCATGAAAAACGGAATACCTTGCCCGAGAGCGACGACACTCATGGCAAGAATTTGACGCCGGGTTCTGACCTGTATGCTGTCCGCCAAAGAGGACTTGAGTTGAATTGCATCAAACAGACTCTGATCGTCGTGAACCGATACATAGTTGACGGTTTCAGCCGGTGTGTCCGCATAGCCCGTTGGGTTCCCGTGATAATCGATCTGAGAGGCGGGAACAATGGCTCCAGAACCGTCCGGGATGCGAAACTCTCTGAGATTGCCGGCAAGACCGGCGCGAATCCACGCCTCCTGCCGCAGGAGCTCGGCCTTTTGCGATGACTCGGTCATCGTGCGTTGCGTGTAACTATTTGGATCGGTAAAGAGGCCGGTTGCGAACCCCTGAACTCGTGGATCCCCTGAGTTATCCCCGCCACGGAGCCCATCGCGGATGCGATCGTTGAAACTCCCGATTCCCGTTCCGTGCAGATTCACTTGCGATCCATTCGTGCCCAGCGCATTATGAGCGGTCTCGCCAAGATCCCAGCCTTCTCCATAGATATAAATCCTGCTGCCGTCCACTCCATCCTTCGCCAGTGTCAACGCGGACAACGCCTTCCCAATATTGCGAAGATTGTCGATGAAGGTAAAGCTCATGAGATCGAATCGGAAGCCATCGATCTTGTAGTACTTTGCATTCCACAGGATTGTATCTTGCTGTAGCTTTGCCATCATGAGGTGTTCAGTGGCCGTATCGGCACAGCATGTATTGGTCAATAACACGCCGTTTGCATCCAGGCGGTTATAGTAATTCGGCACAATCTTGTCGAGGACCGATGAAGATTGCTGGCCGAAGCCACTCGTATGGTTGAAAACAACGTCTTGGATGACTCTGAGACCGCTGCGATGCAATGCCATCACCATTGCACGGTACTCTCGAACTCGATTGTCCGGGTTGGCTGCATATGCTCCTGCAGGAGCAAGATAATGGATGGGGGCGTATCCCCAGTTATAGCCATCCGCGGACTGAACGGCGGCCACGGCCGCCTGCTGTCGATCGCTGCCCGATGAATACTGCGTCAGATCGGCTGTGCTTTTCCAATGGGTTCGGTCCTCATCGACACCCTCGAAATGGAAAGTCGGGAGCAAATGAACCGCTTTCATTCCGGAGGCTGCGAGTGCGCGAAGGTGTTTCATGCCGTCCGATTCCCTATCGGTGAAAGCAAGATAGGTTCCTCGGTGCGCGGCCGGTACCGTTTCGTCGGCGACGCTGAAATCGCGAATGTGGAGTTCGTAAATGCTCAGATCGGTAAAGCGTGACAGGTTAGGGGAAAGGTGCCCGTCCCATTCTGCCGGCTTATTTTCATTCGCGGTCATGTCGGACAATCGGCTTTTAGCCCCGTTGGTGGCGAGATCGATTGAATACGGATCGGTAACAATCTCCTCTACGATGGCGTGTGCGCCAGGCGCATAGACAACCTCGTCGATGAGATAGTAGCAGCCGACCCATTTGCGATCGATGACAGCAACCCAGACACCACCGTGGCGATGCATTGGAACGACCTGCGACTGAGAGACCTGGGCAGCATCGAGATACAGCCTCAAGTGCATGTCCTGCGCGGTCGGCGCCCAAACCTTGATCTTTGCAAACCCCGCCGCATCGTCGGGAAAATCATGCCAAGCGTTTTCTGAAACTGTGGAGTTCCGAATCTCGGGCCCCAAAGTTCCGGAATAGGCGTATAGGTCATCCAGCACGCCAGCGGTTTGTACGCCAGTCGCATATTGCAGAGAGCCATCTGCTTTTTGTACCGATACGATAAGCTCTCCGGTCAGGAATCGGTGAGCCTGTTCTTCCGTCCATGCTTCGGGAAAGTTCAGAACAGCGTAACCGGATCGCAATTGGGGGAATCGCTCCATCTGTCGCGCAGTAAGAGCGTTGCCCGGCGCTAGTGGAACAGATATGCCTCCTTGGATACCTTTCAGAGTGACCTGCAGCGCGGCCTGTTCATCGCTGAACAGCGTGTAGATTCCATTCGGGCAGACTTGCGCGCGTGGAATGAGGATGGTTGCACGGTCAATCCAGAATGCCTGTAAATGGCTCGGAGGCGTATCATTCAGTTCCTTCGGCGCATCTGCGCGAGCAGTAGCCGCCAAGCTGGTTACGGCTGCAATGGTTATGGACAGCATCGCTACAAGCTTCAGCAACTTGTCTTGCAACCAACTGCTGTCTAGGGGATGGCGCCCATGAGCAATTTCTGCTGTGTGAATTGTGCTGAGTGAAAACCCGCTATCTGACTGCCAAAAGTTCATCTCAGTACCACCTGTAGCCCTTCGGGATTGTCGTTAACTTGCTGAATGATCACGGAGTCATGCGAGGTCTGGTTGCCATTAGCAGAAACGAGGTGATCCCAACCATGCACTTCTAGCCGAAAGCCGTTCCACCACGGCGCATAAGTGCCTTGACGCTTGCCGGCGATCACCGTCACGGAGCCGTCCTGGTTGGCAACGCAACTGAAGTGGAGGCGAAGAAAATCTCCGGCCCTGAACGCAAACGAGTGACCATCGTCCTGGTAAACATCTCCCGAACAGATTTCAGAGGAATGGCTCTCGTTCTCAGGAGTATCATTCAGGTAAATCCGTAGAGTTAGCGGGCCATTCGGAGCGACATCTGTATTCTCTGTCTGCGGAGCCACCGGGATAACGCTTCCTCCGCGAACATAGACAGGCAGCTCCGAAAGGGTGGGTGTTACCATCAGGCGCTTGCGGAGCAGTAACTCCTCGCGTTTTTCTGAATCCTCGCCTCTTATCGCGGACCGATGCTCAAATCGTTCTCCTGTCCAGTAGTCGTACCAAACTCCCGGCGGTAAATGAACTTCATAGGGAGCGATTTCTTCAGGAGAAGGATTCGGCGCAACCAGCAAATCAGGTCCGAACATGAATTCTCCCGAAGCGTCGAGGTCCATAGGGTGTCCGTCATCGGTGGCGTGCGGAAACTCCAGGAAGAGCGGCCGAACAATCGGAAGACCTGTGCGCGAGGTTTCCTCGACGGTGGTGTAAAGATAAGGCATCAGCCGATACCGTTCTTCGATAAACCGCTGGCGAATCGATTCGTGTTCACGGCCGTCGACCCATGGTTCATGCGGGCGAGTCCCTTTTGCGGCGTGGTCGCGGTCGATGGGCTGGAACGCCGCAACTTCCAACCATTTCGTGAGCAGGTCGGGAGGGGGCGATCCCGCAAAGCCGCCGACATCGGCGCCAGCGAGGGCGAACCCGCTGATGCCAAGATTGAGTAGTTGAGGAGTCGTTTCCCGTAGATGATTCCAGGTAGAACTGTTGTCTCCGGTCCAGGTTGCGGCATAACGCTGCCCACCTGCGTAGCTGGCTCGCGTAAGAACGAAGGGCCGTTCCTGTGGATTCAGTTGCAGCACTCCTTCATAGGTGGCACGCGAGTTTTCCATGCCATAGACGTTATGGATCTCGAGGTGAGATGCTGTTCGTTTCTGGAAGCCTGGCTCGTCAATCCGGTGCTGCGTTGCATCGGGCATTGTCTTGGACGGATATGTGAAAACGGCCGGTTCGTTCATGTCATTCCAGAATCCGCTGACATGCTCCGCTGCAAACTGCTTGTAGAGCGTGCCCCACCATGCACGCGATTTCTCCTGCGTGAATTCGGGAAACACTGCAGCCCCAGGCCAGACCGGGCCAACATAAGTGGAGCCGTCAGGGTTTTTGACAAAGCGGTCCCCGGTAATTCCGGAATCATATGGGGCGTAGTTGCTGCCCGGCAGGTCAGCGATGTGCAAATCGGTAATCAGAACCAGATGGAAATGATCACCGGATAGCTTCTTCACCATCTCCGAAAAGAGAGGGAAAGCGACTTCATCCACCGTAAATGGGCGATATTTACGCTGGTAATCGATGTCCAGATAGAGTGCATCGGCTGGAATACGATCTGCACGCAAGCGTTTCGCTACATCCAACAGTTTGCCTTCGGTTTCATAGCTATACCGCGATTGCTGAAACCCCAGTGCCCAGAGTGGCGGAAGAGGCGTAGGCCCGGTGAGCCACGCGTAATCCTTTTCAACTTCCTTCGGATCTGGCCCATACATCAGGTAATAATCCACGGGACCGTCCGGCGCGCCGAATGAGTACTCGTTTGGCAGTTCATGACCGAAATCGAAGAACGCTCGCCATGTATTGTCGAACAGCACACCGAGCGCCCGTCCACCGCGGAACTCCAGAAAAAAGGGGATGCTCTTGTAGAGTGGATCTGTGGATTCCTGCCAACCGAAGCTATCGGTATTCCACATCACGTAACTCTGCCCGGCACGATCCAGAGGTCCAGGCTTGTCTCCAAGGCCGAAGAAATGATCGTCAGGTTCTTTGTGCTTATAGACACGGAATCGGGCGCCGGTCCAGCGTATCGGTTCAGCATCCTGTTGGAGCAGATGGCCTTCCATGTCGGTCAACGTGATGAGCAGGTCCGGCCCAACCGTGATCCTGATTTGGCTGGTATGGAATCCGTCATGTTCCGGCACAACCGAGATATTTGCAGTCCGTACCGAGGGCAGCACGGACCATGAAGCGTCTTCCGGCAATGAACCGCTGTTGGATTCCCTGATCCGCAGTATGTGGTCGGTCAATGCTCGAATGCTCAAGAGACGATCACCCTGGCGCGCCTCCAACCCATTAGGAAGGTTTTGAACGACCAATGGCGCCTGGCAGAATGCTGCAGCAAAGGAGGGTAGAAGGAAAGCAGTGAAAACAATTCCGCGCATAGATATACAAAAGAGCGGCCGAGGACTTGTTCGCAATGCAGAGCGTATGACCTTTGGATGACTTTTGAATCATCCGATAACGTCTTGAGGGTGAGCCATTTATCTCGTGTAGCTATCTGGTTTGGAATTAAGGTCCATGGTGTAGAGGTTACTGATGTCGGTTTCAGCATGGACCAACGGGGAATTGTCCGGTGCAATCCCCGAGAAGAAATAGCGGGCGATCGTTCCGACGGGGAGGTTCTTGAGGCTCGCAACTTCCTCGATGCGCCCATCGGGAACGCCGATGCGGCAAACGGGTTCCGTGGGGGCCATGTAGGCATGAATATAGATAGCCTTGCCATCCGAAGCCCACACCGGATCGGCGGCGGAGGTTACGGCCAAGGTTTTCCATGTCTGCGCCGCCACGTCGTAGAGCATGACTTTTTGCTGATCTAATGTAAGAGCTGCGATATAGTGCCCATCGGGCGACCATCGCGGACTAAACAATCCTTCCGAGTGAGGCAATTCGGAGATGCGGCCTGACGGCAGGTCCAGGGTTTCGACGGAGCGCGGAGTGCTTCCTTGTCCCATCAAATCGGGCACGCCGCCGAATGTGATGCATTTGCCATCGGGCGAGAAGGACGGATCAGCCACATTCCGGTCCTCTTTCATTAAGCGTTCCGGGCTGCCGCCATCTGCGTTGACCAGAAATATCTGCCACGTTTGGCCTGGATATCGCGCCATTAATGCCAATTGATGACCATCGGGCGACCAAGAAGCCAAAAAGACGCGCATGGATTCCGGAGTAAGTTGAACCCTGTTGCTTCCATCGACCTTGGCGCGCCAAAGCCGACCAACCGGATCGATCCAAACAACGGACTGACGATCGCGCGAAAAGCTCACATGGTCGGCATGGGACAGAAAACCCTGGAGAGGTGCGAACTCCTTTTGCTGTGGGTCGTACTTCTCTAGTCTCGAATGGTAGTCGTGTGCGACAAAGAAGATTTGATCTGCTTTTCGCCCGGCCGCCGGAGCTTCATAAAAAAGAGGACCGTTTGTGACTCGAACCGGATCGGAAGTGGCAGCCCCTTTCAGCATCCATAGGTCGGTACGGCCGCCCGAAAGTGCCTGAAATACAAAAAATTTACCGCTCGCTGTCCAGACACCGCAGCATTCATTTGGAGACGAACCTGAGGCCTTTAGAACAGATCGCGCTGTACGTTGACTTCCGGAAATCTCCCACAACGAGGAAGCGTGATTCACGGAATCGATGAGCGTAAAACGGAGCAGTTTGCCATTCGGCGACCAGCGAAGCCAGAAAGCACGGCCCGGAATCGTGGCAAAGTGGGTGGACTTTCCCGTTTCTAACGAAACCATCGCGAGTTGATTGCCGGACGCGTAAAGGATGTTTCTCCCGTCAGGCATCCAGGTTGCATCATGAGCCAAAATGCTGGATACCCTGAATGCTGAACCTCCGCCAATAGGGACAATCCACAGGGGTTTCTCCGGCGCTGGCGACAAGTGGTTACGCACCAGCAACTGAGTGCCGTCCGGAGAAATATCGTTGATTTCAGGCGAAGCAATTTCGTCGGGCAGCGGCAGGATCCGGATTTCGCCGGTGGAAATGGTCACCTCTGACAACACATCGTATCCCTGTTCGATAGAAGAGGTAAAAAGACGTGTTCCATCGGTGACTGTGGCAGGAAAGGATTCGAAAGAAGTATCTACCGATGAATAGACACGTCCCTCCTGCGTAATCTGCGACGTGCGTAGTGGAGGTGTGGACCTGGGTTGCACGAACCACACGCTGCATGCCGTGGCCGCAACCGCCACGCCGAGTCCGAAAGAGAGTAAGGCGAGCCCATATTTTGGCCACGCTTGAGCAGTGGAACCAACATGGGCCGAAAAGACCATATCCAATCGAGGAGATTCGCCTTGCTGCCCTGGCTCCACAGGCGTGACGGAAGCCGACTGGGAAACAACCTCGACAGGCGTATTCAGAGGCGATACTGGAGCGATGAATCTGTATCCCCGCCTCGAAAGCGTCTGGATAAACCGTGGATTATCAGCCGAGTCGTCCAGTGCCTCGCGGATTTTCTTGATTGCGCTTCCGAGCGAATGCTCGAAATCGACTACAACATCGGGACCCCATACACGCAACTGGAGTTCTTCCCTGGATACAACTTCTCCGGCATTTTCTAACAGGACTGCGAGAATCTTGAAGGGCTGGCTCTGCAGTTTGACCTGGTGACCCGCTTTCCACAACTCACCGGACTTCAGGTCGGCCTCAAAAAGGCCGAAACTTACCCGGGAGGAAAGAATAGCAGGGGAATTCATGTACCGCCCTTCTAATGGGTTCATGTTCAGCATACCATGAGGCTTTCTCCATCTTCATCCGTTCCAGATGAAATATCCCTGCAAGTCGTTGAAAAGAGGATGTCCCGGCTGTAGTTGAAAGTGGCGGGCGGCGGTTAGGTTGATGTTACTACGCCGTCTTCTGGCTGGCGGTCGCAGAGGGGTTGAGGATCGCTTCCAGGGCCCAGAGATCGCGATGGCCCATGATTTTGTTGAACCGCTTCTCGGTTCGGATAAACGCCGAGGCCATCCAGCGCTGGACCATTTTGCCGTTCTGCCAGTGGGTGACTCGGCGGGTCTGGATTCGCACGCCGGCATGCGGGCTCTCGATGATGTTGGTTGTCGCCAGGCAACGATGCAGAGAAGGCGGAAGATCCAGCCGGTTGATGGTAAAGCATTCCTCCAGGCCTTCCAGCAGGCTGGCTGCAGCCGAGGGATAGCTGCTATCCAGCCACGCGGCCAGCTTTTTGATCTGCGCCATACCCTTCTCGGGCCCCAGTTTCCAGGCCGCGCGCAACAGGCTCTTGACCTGTGCCCGCTGGTCCTTGGGCAAGTAGTCGAGCACATTGCGCAGCTTGTGGGCGCGGCAGCGCTGCACCGGCTGCTGGGTGCCGAAGACCGCGTTGATAGCGGCTCTGAGCGCCTTCGAGCCGTCGATGACAAACAGCATTTTGCGCTTCGGATCGACGCCCCGCGAGACGATGTCTTCCAGCAGTTCGGTGATCACCGTCGAGTTCTCAGTGGCTCCCTCGCGGATACCCAGCACATGCTTGTTGCCTTCCGCATCCACGCCCACCGCGCCGATCATGGTGTAGTCGCCGAAGATGAGTCCGTCGATGTAGATCACCAGCAGCTTCAGGTCGTCGAAACGCCGCGACAGCAGCGCTTTCACCTCCGCTTCCGAGGCTTCGGTCACCCGGCGGCTGACCGCGGAACGGGATACTCCCGCTGTCTCGGCCATCGCCGGAATCACTTCCTTGTAGTTGCGCGTGGAGACGCCGTGCATCAGAATCTCCAGCATCCGCTCGCCCATTTGCTCCTGATTCTGCATGGCGGCGTAAGCGGGAACCTCGACTTCCCGGCTGCGCGGGCCTTTGGTGCGCAAGCGCGGCCGATCCACTTCCAGCTTGCGATCCTGCAGAAATACCTGGCCCGGTTGCCGACCATAGAAGACGACCTCGGAGGATCGCCGTTTGCCCTGCTGCGGCGGACCTCCGGCGGCCTCCATCGCCGACAGTTGCAAAACGGCCTGGATGGTGGCTCGTCCGGTGACGTCGATCAGCTCGCCGCAGGCCAGCTGGCACTGCTCGATCAGATCCACCATGGGCAGAAGCCCCTGCCCATTCTTGACCAGGAAGCTGGCCAGTTGCTGTTCGTTGGTTTTCCCTTGCTTGCGTATCGTATGGTAAGTTTTCTTCACGGCGGTTCTCCCTTCAAGGTTTCGCAACCCGATTCTTTCAGAATCAGGCTGGACCGCCGCTCAACTTTCAACTACAGCCGGGACATCCTCGTTGAAAATGCGCCAATAACGAGATCACATTAAAGTGAACGAAAATGGGTGGCTCAGCCATTGCGCTCATCCCGCTTCGTGCAGGATGGTCCTCTTAGTCATTTTTTATCCAGCTCTTTTTTCTGGCTATCCGAAGCAGTCGCTTGTGTGCTCATGACGCACGTAATGGCAGAGAGGCCAGAGAAAGGCCGCTAACGGGTTGAGCCGGATGCAAGCGCGACTGTGCCGACCAGCTGGGAACCCATGCTTATCCGGAACGGTGATTTTCGGGGGAGACGCCCTATGAGGTGCTGCAATTCGGGATTAAGGCTCACGTTGTGGTTGATGCTTTTACTCGTGAGTGGTTGTGGTGGGGGAAGCCAATCCGGCTCGGGAACGAGTACCCCGACCGTGCCCACTAATCTCGCGACCGGGACCGTTACCTCAAGCAGCGTCTCCTTAAGTTGGACGGCCTCCAGTTCGAGTGCCGGTGTCGCCGGCTACAACGTGTTTCGTAACGGGACCAAGGTAGGGACATCAACAACGACCTCCTATACCGACACGGGACTTTCCGCCTCTACCTCGTATTCCTATGCGGTTGAGGCTTATGACAGCTCTGGAAATACGTCCGGTCTGAGTGCCGCAGTTACGGTCACCACGCTGGCCGTCCAGCCTCCAACCGCTCCGACCAACCTGACTGCCGGGGCGATTACTTACACCAGTGTGACGTTGAGTTGGACAGCATCAACTTCCAGCGCAGGCGTTACTGGATACAACATCCTCCGGAACGGAACCAAAGTCGGCACTTCAACCAGCACGAGCTATACGGACACGGGACTGTCTCCATCCACTTCCTATTCCTATACTGTTTCCGCCTACGATGCCTCCGGAAACACATCCGATGCCAGTGCGGCGCTCACCGTGACGACCCTCGCCATTTCCGCGCCAACCGTTCCATCGGGTCTGAGCGCCGGGAGCATCACAGCAAGCAGCATTGTGCTGAGTTGGACGGCATCGTCTTCACCGGTGGGTGTTGTCGGCTACAAGATCTTTCGCAATGGGACGACGGTAGGCACTCCAACCACAACCAGCTATACAGATTCGGGACTTTCTGCCTCAACCTCGTACTCCTACACAGTATCTGCGTACGACGCTTACGGTGACACGTCGGCCCTCAGTTCTGCGCTTTCGGTTACCACTTCAGCCCAATCAGCGACGGCGCCCACGGCTCCGGCCAACTTTACCGCGTCGACCACCGACTTCACCGCGTCTGCCACGTATTGCAATGTGACCATGAGTTGGGAAGCCTCAACCGGCTCAACCGGTATCGACCACTACGCGATTCTTCGCAATGGAACCACGCTTGCGACAACCAGCAATTTGCGCTATCAGGATGGCAGCGCGGCCGCGAATACCACGTATAGCTACGAGGTCGTGGCCTACGATCCGTCAGGCAATGCTTCGAATCCCAGCACTTCGGTATCCGTCAGCACCGGCTCGTGCACAGTTGGGCAGAACTTCCGCCTAGGCGTAGTGTACACGTCGACGCAGTCGACCTTCTCGGTTTGGTCGCCAACCTACACCAGCGTTCAGTTGAATCTGAACGGCGTTCTCTATCCGATGACGCTGATGACGAATCCTCCCAATGGCTATACCGATGTCTATTCGGTAACCGTGCCGGGAGACTTGAACGGGAAGACATACAACTTCGTGATCAACGGAACGACATCGCGCGACCCATACGGCGTTATGACCCAGCCCGGGACGAACAACGATATCGTAATGGATCCGAGCCAGACCAAACTGCCGGCCGGTTGGACGCCTCATCCAACGTTGACCGACCGGGTCGACTCGATCTTCTACGAAGCCGATGTGCGGGAATTCTCCAACGATTCCAGTTCCGGCATTCCGTCAGCAGATCGCGGGTACTTCGAGGGGATGACCGACACAGGCGCCACCGTGAACGGAGCGACTGGCGCTCCCAGCACCGGTATCGACCATCTGGTCGATATGGGCGTGACCCATATTCAGATCATGCCGTTTTTCGACTATAACGACTGCGTCAGTTCGACCGCGGAGAATACCTGTTTCAACTGGGGATACGATCCGTTCAATTACAATGTGCCGACTTCGAACTACTCCGAGACTCCCACCAATTACACGAACCGTATTCTTGAAGTCAAACAGATGATCGACAACTTCCACAAGCAAGGCATCCGCGTCATCATGGACGTGGTTTACAACCACACGACGAACGAGGATGTATTTGGGGATATCACGCCTGACTACTACCTCTCGAACGACATCACCGGCACCGGCAATACGCTCGATGGGTCCAATCCGATGGTGGCGCGCATGATCCAGGACTCGCTCGAGTATTGGGTCACGCAATACAACGTTGACGGCTTCCGGTTCGATCTGCTTGGAGTATTCCCGCTTGCGACGGTAAATCAATGGGGAACGTATCTGACGAGCATGTATCCGGACCGCAACCTGCTGCTCTATGGAGAACCATGGGTTGACGGGACTCCGGCTTCGACGGCGTTCAACCTGGGTGACCTCGGCACCATTGCATCGTCGCATTTCGGCGCTTTCAATGCGGCATATCGCGGAGCCGTCAAGGGCACGAACGACGATGGCGGCGGAAACACCGGATTCCTCTTTAACCAGAGCACAAGCGACAGTTTCTTTGGAGCGTATGTTTCCGGTCAAAAATGGCCAAACGGTAATCCGGGTTACGGCCCTATCTCGTTGGGTTTTGCAGCTTCTCCAGTTGCATCCTTGCCGGCCACGACAAACTCCAATGTATGGGATCCGTCATTCTCCGCAGCCCCGGAACAGGCGATCAACTACGTCTCGGTGCACGACAACCTTTGCCTCTATGACAAGATCACCCTGTGGCAAAGTACAAATGGCCAGACTGGCCAGTCTGTAACCAACAGCCTGCTCGCATATGCGTTCGGCATGATCCTGACCCCTCAGGGCATCCCATTTATCTATGAGGGCGATGAGTTTCAGCGCACTAAAAACGACAACTCTAACAGCTACACAACGGAATATGACCTTCTCTGGTCCAATCTGAACAGTACCAGCGATGCTGCTACCTATGCGTATGTAAAGGGGCTCATCGGCTTACGAAAAGCGCATCCTTCTCTGCGCTTCAGCACCTGGAACGACATCAATACAAACGTACAGTCCAGCCAGGAAAGCGCATCGCTGGTTGTATCGACCATCAATGCTTCAGCAACCGCGAACGAAATCTGGAAGACAGCGGTAGTCGTTTACAACTCGAGTTCCACCGCACAGCAGATCACGCTGCCATCAGGCTCCGGTACCTGGTACGTGGCGGTATACGGCCAGACCATCGAGCTGACCGGAACCACTGCCAGTTCGGTGGCTGGCAGTAATACTACGCCCTTTGCCGCCTGGGGGTTGACCATCTTCTATCAATAGAGTTCAGGCCACTATACTTCGCAATCCCACGAAGTGTGGTGGCCAAAAGAACTCGCCGCGCCTCAAACGGTGAATCGACCGAGTTTACGGCGGTTCCAGGAGAGATGTACCCTATCCAGCTTCTGCGGCAGGTCGCTCCTGCTTGGGGACGGATCGACTCGGCGGTATTGCCTCCCCGGGTATAGCAATCCTGAAACCGCCACATGACGGCAAATTACTCCCTGCGCTTTCCGGTTCAGCAATCCAATCGGCCGGGACTCCCCCGCATGTCACATCCGAGCGTAGCGGACAGGCCAAGTCAAGTAGCTGTCGATTCATGGGGGCGGGAACTGGCGGCGACGGTGTCGCGAAGGCGCAGATTCCACAGCACATCGAGATTGCATCCCCGGCAAGTCCATGACACTGGAATCCTGATCGTGATTCATTCGTAAGAATTCGCAGGCTGCTTCCGTGCGATTCAGATGATCGATGGCGACAAGCCATTGATAATAAAACACCTAATTGGTCAACAAAAAATGGCTCAAAAATTAGAACATGGGTATTGCGGTTATTTAACCCGTAAGCAGATGGTTGTCTCCGAAGTTTAAGCACTCGACTATGGCGATTCCAAAGCCTGGAGTGAGTCCATTTGGAGGCAGGATGAAAACGCATGTGGTTCATTTACAGAAAATTCCTTTAGGGCTCTGGGCCATTTTGTTGGCCATGACAACCCTGATCTCGCCGCTCTGCGCGCAAACCGACTCAGGAACCGTGAAAGGCACAGTCACTGATGGAACCGGGGCCATCGTGCCCGGTGCGGTGATCACGCTCACCAGTACGCAAACCGGACAAGTGCGTTCTACCAAAACGGATTCCACCGGTGTCTTCGACCTTGAATCTGTTCCCCGCGGTCAGTATAAAGCCCACGTCGAGGCCCAAGGATTTCAGGCACAGGAACAGTTGTTCCAACTTCAGGTTTCTCAAACGCAGTCCCTGATATTCTCGCTAAGACCGGGGGCCGCAAACACGACGATTACGGTCACGGGCGCGGCTCCAATCGTAGATGTTTCAACTTCTACGGTTGGGCTTGTCGTTGAAGCCCCTCAAATGTCAGACTTGCCGTTGAATGGCAGAAACTTCACTTCATTGGCGTTGTTAACCCCGGGAGTAACGCGAGGAGCCTACGGAAGCCAAGCCAGCGGTGGACCAAATCAATCTAATGCAGAGACCTGGCGTTATAGCCAGACAGGTGGGGCGGCCCTCTCTGTCAATGGCTTGCGTCAGCAATCAAACAACTTCGAGTTGGACGGCGTTGACAACAATGAGATGCTTGTCGGCACCATCGTCTTTTTCCCACCCGTGGAAGGAACACAGGAATTCCGCGTAACAACTTCGATGGCACCTGCTGAGTACGGCGGCGCCGGCGGCGCTATCATCCAGAGTTCCATCAAATCAGGCACCAACCAGTATCACGGATCGGCGTTCTTCTTTTACCGCGATCAGATATTTGACGCAAACCCAAACTACAACTTTGAGGGTATTACGGGCGGTGTTCCGGCCCCAACCTTTCACCGCATTCAGACCGGCGGCACATTGGGTGGACCGATCTGGCGCGATCGCCTCTTCCTCTTCGGCGATTACCAGGGCCTTCGCCAGAGGGAGCCGCAGGGAGAAACCTTCACGAGCGTGCCTACGCAACTCATGCGCAATGGCAATTTCTCTGAATTGCTCGACACGACCATCACTCAGGGCAATAACCAAACGGATCGAATCAACAGCTTTTGGATCCCAACTTGCAGTCAATATGGCGGTCAGTCTCCAAATATTGTCGGGGGCATTTACAACCCTTTGACCTGCCAGCAGTTTCCCGGAAACATCATCCCTGATGGTCAGATAAGCAAAGTCGGGAAGAACTTTCTCAATGCGTATCCGTTGCCAACTCCGTCGCTGGCGACCACAACAGTCGTAAATAACTACCAAACGAACCCGGTCAACACCCAGCGCATGGATGACTTTGACCTGCGCCTTGATGCGAATATCACTTCGAAAGACACTGCATTTGCACGGTACAGCTACGGGCAGGACATCCTCAACATTGCCAGCCTGCTCCCGAATCTGCCGTCGGGATCTGGCGCGGGGTATAACCCCACTCATCCTCGTGGAGTGGCAGTTGGTGAAACGCATCTTTTTTCTACGACGCTGGTCAATGAAGCGCGTTTTGGCTTTATCCGGCCGTATTACGCTTACATCAACCCTTTCAATAACGTTGCGCTCGCCACTCAACTTGGCATCCCGGGCGTCAATACGTCCATGGAAGGCGGACTTGGAATCATCGGCAGCTCATTTGCGGGAGTTGGCGACGCTGGCCCTTACGAGGTTCCGCAGAAAACATTGCAATTTGCCGACAGCATCTCTTGGACAAGAGGGAATCACAGCTTTAAGGTCGGTGCCGACATCATGCACCATCAAGTCAAGTACTTTCAGATTCCAGACGCCAAGGGTAACTGGAATTTGTCAAATGACTTCACAGGTTATTCCGGTTCGGAGCCTTTAGCGGGATTTGTGAACAATTTCGAAGCCGGCGTTGGAGTGCCACAGGGCTTTATTGATACGCGCAATTGGTATTCGGGTTATTTTGTGCAGGATGACTGGAAGATCTCCCGTCGCTTGACCCTGAATCTTGGCTTGCGCTATGAACTCTTTACCCACCCGACCGAGGCCAACAACAACCAATCGAACTTCGATCTGACTGATCTGACCTTGCACGAAGCCGGCAAGAACGGTAACTCGCACGCTTTGGTCAGTAACAATCACAATAATTTTGGCCCCCACATCGGATTCGCCTACGATCTGACGGGTAAGGGAACAACTTCGGTCCGCGGTGGCTATGGCATTTTCTACTTCCAGGAGCGCGGCGGTGGTGGCAATGGACTTTGGAGCAACCCGGACTTCAATGGAGAGAGGGTAGTTGACGCTTGGCTTGGTGCTCAGCGCAGGATCAATCTCGATGGCGAGATCCCAGCTTGCTCCGCGACGGTGACGACAGCTTGCCAGTCATCACCCAACTACGACAACAATGAGGCCGATGCAACTGGTCCTCTCCCCATACCGAAATTCGGAACCTTGGTTGATCCCCTGAACCCAACCGGCACGTCGCTGATCTCACAAGATCCTCATTCCCCTACTGCCCAGGTTCAGGAATGGAATCTACAAATCCAAAGGCAAATCGACCACGCTACATCCCTCACTGTCGGCTATATTGGTACGAAGTCTGATCACTTGCTAACCGCCTTCAATCTGAATGAGCAGGAAATTGGTTTCGTAAACGGCCAGCACGTCGCTTACGACCAAGATCTGTACCCCGCATTTGGTCCGATCAACCGCCTCATCAACGAGGGAATATCGAACGATAATGCATTGGAGGTAATGCTCCAACGTAACATGGACAAAGGGCTGCAGCTAACAGCTGCCTACACATGGTCACATGCACTGGACGATGGCGACGGAGCAATCGATACCGGGACAGCCGACCAGAAAATCCAAATCGTCAATGGTGTTCCCGCAATGAAGGGATCATCGGGAGATTACGGCAATTCCGACGAGGACATCCGTCAGAATCTCTCCTTTAGCGCTCTCGGGAAACTCCCATTTGGGCGGGGGAGAGCTTTTGGCCAGCATCTTTCTCGTCCGCTCGATTATGCGGTTGGTGGATGGCAACTGAATACAATTGTCCATCTACAGACCGGTACTCCTTTCGACGCTTATACAGGAAAGGGCTTAATCGCTGGCGACACGAGTAATTCTTGTAGCTGCGAGTGGACAGTTCCCAACGAGCGGCCTGACCTTACAGGAAAGATCAAATACAAGAAGAGCATCTACGAGTGGTTTGATTACACACAGTTCACGTCGCCACCTGCAACTTGGGCCAACGGAGTCGGAAACGGCTACCCGGTGATGGATCGTGAGGGTACACTTGGGCGAAACCAGCTGTATGGCCCGTCCTACCGTACCTTGGACGCATCTCTCTTCAAGGATTTTCCAATCACGGAAAAGGTCACCGCCCAGTTCCGCGCCCAAGCCTATAACTTGGCAAACACACCAGAATTCAAGAATCCGAATGGGCAAATATCTGCTCTTTACGATATTCCCGCCCCAGGCATAGACAATGGAGACGCCTCGCAAATTAACGGTGTGCAACTGCACAGCGAACGTCAGATCGAATTCGCAGTTCGATTGACCTTCTAACAAAATATATGTAGTCCCACCGCATTGCTGCGGTGGGACTACATGCTTGACTGTTGCGCTTATTGATCCAAGCGTACTTCTAAGAACAGTTATTTTCAGGGAATGGTCAGTTTCGCGGCCGAACTGAGATTGGGGTTGTCTTCAGTTAAGATCTCGGCCTTGACCACAGTTGTCGAGAAGCGATTGGTTAAGCTGAGTCATACTGAGCACAACCGGAGCAGCACCTTCCACTGAGCCGGTATTTGCCTCAACGGTTGTTCTGTGCTCGAAAAAACACCGTAGTCACCCCGAATCGCTGTTTTCTGACGAGCGACAATTAGAAGTAC
>PLXP01000101.1 GCA_003151435.1 Acidobacteriaceae bacterium | reverse complement strand
GGCCGCAGAGCATCCTTTCCGGCCAGGCAATTCATCATAACCCGCAGTTCGCGCCTGGGTATCGCGATGGTTCTAGGGCAGGGCATCCATTCCGAGGGAAGCGGCCACCCCTTGCATCTCCCCACCTTATCCGTTGGATTTCAGGTAGGCATCCCTCGCCGTCAAGCACTTCGTTGAGACGAACATAGAACGGGTGACCCGGCCCCACAGCCATATCCGCATACGACACCCACAAATCCTCTTACGGTTCACGATCCTTACGCGTCCCCATCGCCATGACTTAATTCTACGAACGTGTACTGTGGAAACTCGCCCACTTTCGTCCCCAGGTACCAGGACTTTCACCACAGGCAGTTAAGTGTCTTCTATGTAATTTGCGCCATCAGATTAGCGAGTTTCTGATCAAGTGCCTTGGCAGCCTGTAGTAATGGCGGATTGTCATCCAGGGCCATGAGAGTTGAAGGTAGGTCATATATGATCGTGCACCCTGCTCCCGATGCGTTTTCATATAGCAGCAGTTCGACGGGAGCGAAGAGTCCAGCCGTGATGTCATGACGGATTATGGTATAAGCGATGATCGGGTTGCCGAATACCCACCGAATGACATTCCGATTGATACCGTAAGTCCGCAACCATTCACTGTGTTTAACTTCCAGGAAGAGCATGAATCCACCGTCGCCCGCAAACGCCTCGACTCGTCTTTCAAACTCCTCTCGCGTAGCGCCGCAAGCACCTTGCTGATTTACTTCGCTAATTGTCGTATGCCCCACATGCCTCCGCAGGCTTGATAACACATCGTCAAAGGATCGCGCGGTTTGATATTGGACTCTCTGCGCATTGAAAGAGCGAATCGTTGGTGATTGTCCTGACATACTCTCCTCATAGCAACTTAGCTCTGGTACACATTCTTGGCACCTGAGGCTCGGCTGCGCACCGAACATCCTTCCGCAGGCCGAGCATCGACAAGGGCGCGCGGAAAGACAGGGGTACGTTCACGGAAGCTTATGCCGTCAGGGTAGTCGCGATGCCCGCAGTCTTCTTTGCGAAACAGGCGGAACCCGCAAGGTGTCGAAAATAGACTTGGCACCTTGCGGGTTCTGACGTTCTTGTTAGTTTTCTCGACCGCCGGAGGCCGCCCGAATGATGAATCTCGTCACTTCTTCTGGCTGTGCCAACATAGCCACATGGCAGGACGGAAGAGTGATCGTCACTGCTCCCATGCGCTGCGCCATAGTTCGCTCGAGTTCTGGTGAGATGGCGCGATCGTCTGCGGCCACGATATACCAATCTGGTTTGGTTCTCCAGGCGGGGGAACCGATGACTGGGGCACCCAGAGCGGCGGTGGCAGCCGCAGGCCCCTGCGCGGCAAATAGAGTGTCCTGCTCCTTTGCGGTAAGTTGCTGCGCAAAATCCTCTGAGATTCCTTTCTCCGTTAACTTGAGGAAGCCTGCATCGTCCTCACGAATCTCATTCATAATGGGAGTCGCGGGAACTTGTTGTAAAAGCGAGAAAGATGATTCTCCGGTGTCCGGTGCGAATGCAGCGACAAAGACGAGCCCCGCTACCTTCGGATCATTTCCTGCTTCAGAGATGACCGCGCCACCGTAAGAATGAGCCACCAAGAGCACGGGCCCATCTGCGAGAGCAATGGCACGCTTGGTAATGGCCACGTCGCCCTCAAAAGAGGCCAGCGAGAGTTGTACAGCCGTAACGTGAAAGCCTCGCTCCTGCAAGCGCGGGATCACCTTCTCCCAACTCGATCCGTCTGCCCATGCTCCATGGACGAGGATGATGTTCTTGAGTGCAGGCGCAGAGCCCTGCGCCGATGACTGGAGGGCACTAGCGGCCAGAACAACGACCGCCAGCAGGCTGCCGAGTTTGAAGAACGCGACAATTGATTTCATGAAAGTCTCCTAGGGTTGGTGGTTAGGGAAAGTAGCGATTGACCCGCGAATCGATCTCCGCGAGAACCTTTTCGCTGGACCAAGGGGTAGTCAGGCTCGAATTATCCGAACGATTAAACTGTACAGAAAAATGCGTTTCGTGCGCCCCGGCATTGAGCGAACGAGATTCGCTTGTAGGATCTATGTCTTTCACGAACTGATCAAGAAAATGCTCTTCCTGTGGAAGGTTAGGACAAGCGATCTGTCGTGGCTTGCTTCCAAGGTGCGACAGATCGCCCACTCATTCCTTGAGAAGGGAAAGAATTGCAGGGGCCCTAATTCGACCTGGCTTGTGACGCTGCATCGAAAATCACGCCGGCGACCTTCGACGGTTGAGCCAGCATAACTACGTGGCTGGAGGGAACAATCGTCGTTGTCGCCCCAATTTTCTTCGCCTGAGCTGCCTCGAGATCGGGTGAAATTGCCCGGTCATTTGCCGCGATGATGTACCACGACGGTTTCGACTTCCAAGCTGGAGTCGTAACCTCACCCTTCATTGAAGCAACGCTTGTTGGCACCTGCGTTGCGATTAGAATCGCAATTTCTTTGGCGGAAAGGTCTTGCGCAAAATCCTCTGCAATCCCCTTGGGAGTCAGTTTGAGGAAGCCACTCTTGTCGGGACGCAGTTCTGCGCCGACAGATGTCGGAACGCTCGTGATGAGACCAAAAGCGGACTCTCCCTGATCTGGAGCCACGGCCGACACATAGACGAGTCCGGCCACCTTGGGATCGTTCCCGGCTTCAGTGATCACAGCTCCGCCGTACGAGTGACCGACAAGCAATACCGGCCCATCCTCGAGAGCAATAGCCCGCTGCGTTGCAGAAACATCGTCGGCAAATGATGTTAGCGGAATCTGAACAGCAACAACATGCAGGCCCTTCACCTCCAACAATGGGATGAGCTTCGACCAGCTCGAACCGTCCGCCCATGCCCCGTGAATAAGGAGTACGGTTCTTACCCCTGCAGTGGGCTGTGTTTGTGCCGTCGCCTTAGCGGCAGGAACGACAACTGCGAGTAGCGCGGCGCACATCGCCGCCACATTGCGAACAAACTTGAATGCTTGCATTGTTTTTCTCCTTTATGTGGGGAAGATCCGTGCAAGACTTGAAGTTGTTCTCTCACAATCTGTACGGACCGAGCTAATGCGGACAAACACAGATTTCTTGTGGCATTCTCACATTCGCTATCCTGTTACATCTGAGCGTAGTTTTCTATGAGGGGAAGCATCTAGGCGAAAACCGTCAAAAGCTGGCCATTCCTGCCGGATTGTTTGCCGGTTATGATCGCAACTCCTGGTATGGACCAGCGTTTCCACCGCTTGAACTACCTGGACCGATGCGGCCGCGTGTCGTTCCTCGCCGCCATATCCCCGGAGTTACACCGTGAATTCGTTTGAAGGAGCGGTTGAGTGCAGATTGATCCGCAAATCCGCACTGAATTGCGATGTCGGCAAGGGGCAAGCGGGAATTTGTCATAAGATCTCTGGCCCTATCCACACGGCGTTCAACCAACCACTTATAGGGCGGCCTGCGAAAGGTTTGTTTGAAGGCCCGAGCAAAGTGGCTTACTGATAATTCACATGCTTCTGCAACCTGCTGGAGGGCAATATTGCCATCCAGATTAGCCTCTAGTAACTCTGTTGCTCTTCGCATCTGAAGACAAGAGAGTCCACCTCGAAATTGCGGAGCCGATACTGTCAAACCGCCATAAGAGCAGACAAAATGACAGTTCATGGCCTGCAAGACATGGTCCAAGAAGATCTTCGGAGCGTGATGGGGTCGGTCTAGCGAAGAGAGGAGGGTCTGCCCGAGGTGGTGAACGACAGGATCAAATGCTCCCTGCGGCCACACCAATTGCTCCACTCGTGGCGCCCGATGGGCATAGGCAATTTCATCCACAGCAGCTTGAGTGACATACACCACCAATGCGTCGAAGGGATTTGGGAGAAGAACTGCTGGCTCCTCTCGTAAGTCAATTGCACTAACTCCCCCAATCGGGTAAGAACCACTCGATACCTTTTTGTTGCCAAAGAATTGCTCGATAAATGGTATAGCTTTCAGTTGAAGCGCAACTATATGGCCCCGCTCACCAGCAATCGGCCTGGCAATTTCTGGGAGACCTTCGCTGCTCTTAAACCGCCCAAACGAGAACGAGGTATGTTTGGATAGCTTGACCTCCGCCGTAGGCGAATCCTTGAGATACATACTTTCGGCGAGTTGATTCCACAAGGTGGGAAGTTTGGGGGCCGTATCCATGTATGCGAACCCTTACCCTTTCTTGACTGAAACATGGGAACAAAATTCCCATTACATATATAGAGAACAGGTGTACTCTAAAGGTGACAAAGTATTTTAGGTAGGGTGGAAAAATGCGAAAGTCACGGGCCCAGGCAGCAGAAACAAGAGCACGAATTCTCTCGACGGCCACAAAGATGTTTTTGGATAAAGGTCTGGCAACAGTAGGGATGCGCGACGTGTTGGCGGGTGCAAGTCTCACGCCGGGTGGGTTCTATCGGCATTTCGAGTCGAAGGACGGACTCATCGCTGAAGCGAGTAGTGCGGCATTTGATCGAGCCTACGCTATGTTAGAGAGCGAGACAGTGGGCAAATCGCCGGCTCAGGCTGTCGAGAGGATTATTTCCGTGTATCTGGGGCAGTCGCAGGTTAGTGAGAAGCCTTATCTGTGTCCACTTGCGATGCTCGGGGCCGAACTCAGTCATTCGGACCCGCAAGTACGTGCGGTTGCCATGAATGGTCACCAGCGCATCGTTCAGCTCATTGCAAAGCATCTCACGCATCGGACTAGGCGCGGGTCCCTTGCCACTGCAAGCGGCATTCTCAGCACACTTGTAGGTGCTGTTACACTTGCTGATATTGCTCCGGACTCGGCGATGGCCAGTGCCATCCTAAGCAATGCTAAGGTTCTTATCAAAGAGCATATTCTTCGGCCGTAAGTCTTTTGAGGCTCAAGACTGCCGTGGGTAGTCGAAAGCCGCACTCACGGCCTTAATGGAGGATAGATACTGAGACGCCCTTGTCGGCCGGGTGCTTCTGGATTAGTGCCAAATCGCCTGAGCGTGTTGCGACCGCGAATCCGTTCTCCGAAGGACTTCGTCAGTCCTCGCGCCGAACAGACCAGCGCCGTTCTTGCGCGCACCAGCGCATATCGTGCCCGGATCACCGACAGATCCGCCTGCGCCTGAGCTCTGCGATGTTGAACCGGCGAGAGTAGCTGCGGATCGATTCTGGCCAGCGTGGCCAATGCCTGCGCGTCCAGCCGGTCGTCCTTCCGCCGGCTTTCCCCGATCAGACGGACATTGCGTGCATGCGCCACGATCGCTTCGTGCCCCAGTTCGGAAAGAACCCGGCTCACCCATGGCGAATGCGTACCCGTCTCCAGAGCAATTCGGCTCCGCGGCATCGTGCTGAAGATCTTTTTCATCGCTTCCGGGTTGGTTGGACCCTCTCCTCCAGAATCACTTCGCCCGCTCCATTGAGAACACAGTAGAAGCTCGATCGATCACCCAGATCGAGCCCGATGGTCAGCTGCCCATCCTGCAGTTTCCTCTCCGGCGTAACGACGAAGTGCTAGGCTTCCTCATAGCCGGTCTTCTTATCTCGTGCGCCTCGAGCGCGTCGATAACTTGGGAGCTTAACGCATCCCGCCGGAGACCGGCCTTCTGATCCCATCTGTTGGCGCCAGTCGAAGCGAATCGTATCTGAATCACACCTGGTCAGCCCTCAACTATCCACTCAGGTTAACAAGTCCGTTGCATCGAGAGGCAGGCCCGTCCGATGCGAAGAGCAAGTGTTCGCGTGTGAACACCGATTTCCATTAGCGGACAACTCTGTGCTTGAGGGCGATCGAATTGTGATTGGCATCACCAAATTACCCTTGAGATAGCAATTTGTTTGGACATCCCCGTGCATTGCTCCCCGTTGAACGCTACAGTCGCATCATGTGACGAGGTCGAGAACATGCATGAATTCATTCGGGATATTCGCTACGCGTTCCGCCAGCTGCGAAAGTCGCCGGGCTTTACGTTCACTGTAGTAGTGATGCTTGGGCTGGGTATCGGAGCGAATACCGCAGTCTTCAGCGCAATGAACGCGATCCTCTTGCAGTTGCTGCCGGTGAGCCGGCCGGAGAGTCTTTCCTTTGTGCATATGCCGGCAACGCAGCAACAACTGCCGGGGTCCGCGAGCAGCGGCGGTACGGACGTTTCATTTTCCGAAGCCGCGTTCGAGGCCTTGCGCCAGCACGGAGATGTCTTTGAGGAATTGATCGCCTTTGCCCCTCTCAGTTCCACGCACAACGTTGCGGTGCGTCACGGCACTTTGCCGGAGGAGGCAGATGGCGAGGAGGTCAGCGGCAACTTCTTCTCCGGGCTGGGAGCGCGTGTGGACAGTGGCCGCGGATTCAGCCTCCTGGACGAAAAGAATCACACGCCGATCGTGGTGCTCAGTTACGACTACTGGACGCGAAGCTTTGCGCGCGATCCCGCCGTTGTGGGACAGGCACTTTACATCAAGGGAATTCCCATGACAGTGGTGGGGGTGGCGGCGCAGGGATTCAAAGGCGTCGAACCGGGAATGGCAACCGACTTCTGGATTCCTTTACAAGACCGATTCGATTTGAATGCGTGGGGTTTGCCTGTAGAATCCGCAGGTCCGCTCTACAGATCGCCGAGATGGTGGTGCCTGCAGCTGATGGCGCGGTTGCGGCCCGGCGTTACGCCGATACAGGCTCAACAGGCTCTGGCCGGAACATTTGGCGGAGTAGTAAAAGAGAGCTTTGGCACGGTCGATCCGAAGGTGTGGCAGCCGCTCCTGGAGTTTATGCCCGTGCGCGGGAGCGGCGGCTACTACGGTACATTCGGCCAGCCGCTGCGGATACTCATGGGGCTGGTTGTCCTGGTTCTTCTGATTGCGTGTAGCAATGTGGCCATGATGGTGCAGGCACGCAACACTGTGCGAGAGCGTGAATTCAGCCTCCGCCTGGCCATTGGCGCAGGCCGCGCAAGCATCTTTCGCCAATTGTTTTGTGAGAGCATGTTGCTGGTTTCCGCCGGCTCGGCCCTTGGCTGGCTCTTCGCGCTTTCGGCTACTCGAATGTTGGCCGCATGGTCGGGTATTGAAACTGGACTTAGTCCGGATCGCAACGTGTTGCTGTTCACGCTGGCGGTTTCAGCGGCTGCCGCCCTTGCCTTTGGCCTGGCGCCCTTGCGGAGTGCCATGCATGCCCCGGTGGCAGATGTGCTTCGGTCGAGTTCCGCCAATTTCACCGAGAGCCGGAGCCGCGTACTGGGCGGACGCGTCGTGCTGGCTGGACAGATGGCCGTTTGTCTTGTACTGCTGATGGCGGCCGGTCTTCTTCTGCGCACGCTGCGCATTTATGCGACTCAGAACCTGGGAATGCAGGCTGATGGCCTTCTTGTCTTCGGCGTCACGCCGCTGGAGCAGCCGGACACCCATGCTTTCTATCGCACACTGCTCGATCACCTGCGCCGGCTTCCTGGGGTGGACTCGGTCTCGATGGTCGAAGTTCGTCCTGGCCTCGGATGGTCTAACAAGAACCTGAACCTGGTGCTCGATGGAATCGAGAAGCAGGGCGAGATGTGGCGTGTTAACCTTGCCGGCGCCGGATTCTTTCACACGATGGGTGTTCCCATTCTTGCCGGACGCGATATCGCAGAATCCGACGCGGAGGGCAGTCAGTACGTGGTGTGGGTCAATGAGACGTTTGTGAAAAAGTATCTGGCCAACACCAATCCATTGGGACACCTGTTGGGTGGTGGCGATTTCCGCTTCACCATAGCCGGTGTGGTGCGCGACAGCAAGTACGAATCAGTGGATGAAGAGCCGATGCCGATGGTCTACTACGCCAAAATGCAGGCGCCCTCGATTGGCACAATGAACATTGAGATGCGCACCCGCGGTGACGCGATGAGCATACTGCCGGAACTGCGCGAGACCATTGCATCCCTCTATCCGAACATACCCGTCGAAAAACCCATGACGCAGCATCAGCAGTTTGACGAGTCCTACAGGGAACATCGCATGTTTGCCGCCATGGGAGGGTTCTTCGGCGTACTGGCAGCACTTCTCGTGGCCACAGGCCTCTATGGCATGCATTCCTTCCGGGTGAGCCGGCGCACCGCGGAGATTGGCATCCGCATGGCGTTGGGCGCAAGCCGCCGCCAAATGCTGGGCATGGTCCTGCGCGAAAGTCTTTGGGTGCTCTTGGCCGGTCTCGCAGTGGGCGTTCCGCTCACATTCTTCGCCGCGCGTCCGCTGAGATCGATGCTTTACCAGATGTCTCCACTAGACCCTGTCAGCTTTGCTCTTGCAATTGCCGCGATGATCGTGGTCTCGGTCTGCGCGGCGCTTGTGCCGGCTCGCCGGGCGGCTTCAATTGAGCCCATGCGGATACTGCGCAGCGAATAGTTTCACCAGGCGCGTTTTATCACGCGGGCAGGACAGGCCAGGCC